>NZ_JAFOIN010000088.1:0-19930 GCF_017421385.1 Ruthenibacterium sp.
GGGGTAGGTGAAAGGAAAAAGCAGCCTGATGCTGTACGAGAAGTTCCCGGAGCAAAAATAGAAATACCGGAACCGGGAATTCTGGTGCCGTGGGTACTATGTGGACACGGCAGGGAAAAATGCAAAGAAGATACAGGAGTACATCCAATGTCAGTACGAGCAGGACAAAGCAGGAGAGCAGCTGACCATGCCAAACTTCTAAAGTGCCCGTTTACGGGCGGCAAATAACGGGACTTTCGCGGCTGGCAGACCGTACTTGCGCGACGTGACGCGCGTGCTAGTATTCTAGGGCTATGCCCGCATATGAAAAACCCCCGGCTTTGCCGGGGGATATTTATTGTATCCGACAGGGTAACGCTACAAATCGAACGGCGCGTCCTCCGCGCCCGGAACAGGGGCAGCTTCCGTATCCGCCGCGGCGGTTTCTTCCGGTGTGGGCGGAGGCATTGCGGGGCATGCGCTCCAGCGGGGCACATCGGCCTCGTACTGTGCGGCCACCCAGGCCTCGGCCCGGGCAAGCCCGTCCGCATCGAAGGGGAATTCGGCAAAGGCCTTTTGCGTGTCATCGGTTTTTTCAAAGCACCAGGGAAACGGCCACACACAGGCGGAAAGCGTGCCGTCCGTATATTTCAGCCGGTACCACATGCCTCCGTGTCCGCCGGAAAAGCTTTTGTTGGCCTTTAAATACACAAGGCCGGGTGTTGTAACGGTGAATTCATCCATACTGTCCCTCCGTGCTGCGAAGCAGCCCCAACAAAACCGCACGTGCTGCGGTTTTGCATGGTTCAATGTTCTCAAAGCCCTGTGCGCCAGCACAGGGGCGTGTGCCTTGCACACGCGCGGCCGCGCAAGCGGCGGGTTTGAGGTTATTATACCATATTTCTAAGCTCACACTTCGCGCACTGCTCGCGTTCACTAAGAAACATGGTATCTATGCCGCCAGGCTCATGCTTCGCCTGCGGCTCGCATTCACCAACCGGACATATTATACCATATCACACGCCCGCGTGCCAGCCCGTACTCGGCGTCACCGGGGCGCGGGGCCCAGCGTGGTGCCGGGGTAGTACAGGGACAGGATCTCCTGATAGCTCTTGCCCGTCAATGCAAGCGCGTTTGCGCCGTACTGGCTCAGGCCCACGCCGTGGCCGTAGCCGCGAGTGGTGATCTCAAACAGATGCTTCTCCGTCCAGGTTATGGTGAAGGACGCGCTGCGCAGCCGCAGCGCCGCACGCACAGCCGTACCCTTGCAGGGCACGCCGCCGATGGTGATGCTGTCCACATAGCCCGCGGCCGTAAGCTGAGGCGTGCCGAACCATCCCGCTGCGTCGCCCTCCAGCACGATATCCGGGAACGCCGCGGCGATATCCTCCGCCACCTCCTGTTTGGTCACGGTGATGGTCTGCTCATAATCGGGGCTGGTAAGGTCCAGGGGAGAATCCACAGAAACCAGATACGGCACCGCCGCACCCCACACGGCCTCAGCGGCTTCCGTTTTTCCGCCGGATATCGCATGGTAGCAGGCCATGGCGGGCTGGCCGTCATACAGCAGGATCTCGTCCAGCACGGAATCCACCACGGTGTACAGCCGGGTGCGGTTGGCCTCGTAGTCCTCGCCCCACATGGCGCGCATTACGGTGTCGGTGATGTAGCCCAGCCGCTGGGTGGGGTTGGCGCTGAAATACGCGCCTTTCAACGCCTCGTTGTCCGGGTCGGCCTGGGCCTTGACGGCCAGTGCGTAGCTGTGCGCGGCCACGGCCTGTGCGCGCAGGGCTTCGTCCGGATAGGTCATGGGCATTTCGGCCGCCACTGCGCCGCGCACAAAGTCCCGCACGGATACCTCCGCCACCTCTCCGGTGTTTTCGTCCAGAATGAGCAGGGGAGGCTCCGCGTCGTCTGCGGCGCTGGTGCCGGGCTGCGGCGCGGATGGCGCTTGCGTACCGTCCGTGACCGGCGGCGCGGAGGCGGACGGTGCGGGAGCTGTACCGGAGCCGCTTTCTTCGTTTTTCCCGGATGGAAAAAACAGCGCGGCCAGCGGCAGAATATAAATGAGCACGGCGAACAGGAGCACAAGCGGCAATACCTTTTTCATCAACGATCCCTCCGTTTTTTACTTTTGTGCGTTCTTTTCCGCGGGGGTTGTCCGCCCGGAACGCGCACGGGGCGGGGCGCCGCTTTCCCGCAGTGGCCGCCGCAACAGCGTTTGCAGACGCTTTGTTGAGGACGGGCCGGCTGCGCCTTGTTTTTTGCACCGGCGGAATGTATAATAAACTGTATGCATCTGGCTTTTGGAAAGCCGAAGAGGGGTGCAGAAATGCAGGAATAGGGAAAGGGGCGTAAAGGCATGTCTGTCAATCAGGAATTTGAGAAGACAGGCTCTATCGCATATCTATGCGACGAGTATCTCAAAAATAACTTCATCGACCCGGAAGCCAGCGAACGGCTGGGGGTCAAGCGAGGCCTGCGGAACCCGGATGGCACCGGCGTTCTGGCGGGGCTGACAAACGTCTGCGACGTCGTTGGCTACGACCTTGTGGACGGCAAACGCGTGCCAACGGACGGCAGGCTCATCTACCGGGGCATTGATGTGGAACAGATCGTCCGTGCGGCATACGCGGAGGACCGCTTCGTATTCGAGGAGGTCATCTGGCTGCTTCTGTTCGGCAGCTTGCCCACGCCGCACCAGCTGGCTTCGTTCAAGCAGGTGCTGGAGGCTCACCGCGAGCTGCCCAAGGACTTTGCCGAGGACATGATCATGAAGGCGCCTTCGCCGAATATCATGAACAAGATGGCGCGCAGCGTTCTGGCGCTGTATTCCTATGACGACAACCCGGAAGAGCAGTCGCTGACGAATATCCTTTCGCAGAGCATCGCGCTCATCGCCAGCCTGCCCACCATCATGGTGAACGCGTACCAGATCAAACGGCGTGTGTACGACCGCCAGAGCATGTACCTGCACCTGCCTCAGCCGGGACAGAGCACGGCGGAGCATATCCTCTCCACATACCGGGCGGACCAGAAGTTCACCAAGGAAGAAGCAAAGCTGCTGGATCTTTGCCTTGTGCTGCATGCAGACCACGGCGGCGGCAACAACTCGACCTTTGCCTGCCGTGTGCTGTCCAGTTCCGGTACGGATACCTATTCGGCCATCTCGGCGGCCATCGGCAGCCTGAAGGGTCCCAAGCATGGCGGCGCCAACCACAAGGTCATGGAGATGCTGGGCTATATCATGGAAGGCGTGAAGGACCATTCGGACGACGCCGAGATCGCCGCGTTTCTGCGCAGGATCCTGCGCAAAGAGGCGGGCGACGGCAGCGGCCTTATCTATGGCATGGGCCATGCCGTGTATACCAAAAGCGACCCCCGCGCCGTGATCCTGCGCCGCAACGCGGAGCATCTGGCTGTTGAAAAGGGCTTTGAGGATGAGTTCCGCGTGCTGTGCGCCGTGGAGCGCCTTGGGCCGGACGCGGTGCGCGAGGTAAAGGGCACAAAGGACGTGTGCGCCAATGTGGACCTGTTTTCCGGCCTGATCTACCGGATGCTGGGCATCAGCGAGGATCTGTTCACGCCGCTGTTTGCCATCAGCCGCATTCCCGGTTGGTGCGCGCACCGCGTGGAGGAGGTCGTGTTTGCAAACCGCATCATGCGCCCGGCTTACAAATATCTGGGGCATGAGCAGGAATATATACCGTTAGAGGAACGTGGATGAAAAAAGCGTTTTGCACCGGCACGCTGGCCGTGAGCCTGCTGCTGGGGGCCGCGCGCGCGGCAGACCTGTTTTTGAATACGGATACCGCCACGGGCTTTCTGCTTTCCGGCAGCGTCTGGACCCGGTACTGGCTGATGGCGCCTGTTGTCATTCTGGCGTGGCTGGCCGGGCTGTATGTGCCGCGCAAGCAGCCCTGCGGGCTGCGGCCGGGTGCGGGCGTGTGGATGAGCGGCGTGAATTTTGTGTTTGTGCCGCTGGCCTTCTGCAGCGAGCTGTACGGCTTTTTGACGGTGCTGAACGTGCTGTTCGGCACGCCGGAGCAGGCGGGCCGCCACCAGACGGCGGAGCGCATCCTGCTGGGGCAGCTGGCGGATGTGACGCGCGCGGCGCTGTTCGTCGTGTTCGGCGTGTGGTGCCTTCTGGTGTTTTTTGAAAACCGCGCCCGGGAAAAACGGGGCGGCTGGATGCTGTATCTGGGCGTGGCCGGAAGCGCCGCGTTTTACCTGCACACAGTGGTGCGTTTTGTGGAGCAGCCCGCCAGCCTGTACCGCATCCTGCCGGCGGTGGAGATTTTTTCCGCGCTGGCGGCGCTTCTGTTTGTGACGGCGCTGCTGCGGGCGCTGTATCTGCCCGGCGGCGTCGGCACGGCGCCGGCACTCAGCCGCTGCGGGCTGCTGGCTTTCTTCTTCTGCACCTGCCTTGCACTGCCCCAGGCCGTATGGCAGGGGATGAACGGCGTGGACACGCCGGTCTCGTTTCCGCTGGCCATCACGCTGGGATGCACGGGCCTGCTGGGCGCGGCTTGCGCGCGGAACATTGCCAGGCGGGGATGATTTTATAACAGCACAAGCGCCCGGCGGAGTGTTCCGCCGGGCGTTTGTGATTTTGTCTGTTATTGATATTCCCGCTCCACATGCAGTGTGGCCAGGGCACTGGGGGCGTCCGAATGATGCGCCAGCAGGTTCCGGGGCTCGTTGATGTTGAGGACAAAGCCCTCCGGACCGTATCGTTTGTCCACGCCCTGTGCGTGATCCGGCGCGGATACCGCGTTGAGTACCCGCCCTTTCACCAACATCATGCGTCCCGAATCGGAAAGAGCTTCGATGCGTTCTGCTCTGCATTCCAGCGTGAGAAAGCTCTCCGCAATGCGCGGAGCACCCACAGTGCGGGCGGGCTCCGGCGTGAAGCCGCCCTCGGTAAACTCATCGTCCTCCATGCCGTTTTGGCGCACGGTGCGCATCAGCGCGTCAAAGTGCCGGACGGGAAGAAAGTTGACGCAGAATTCTCCGGTGCGGCGGATATTCGCCAGTGTGTGCGTGCTGGCCGGCAGCGGCACCAGCGCATAAAAGCCGCCGCCGTCTCCGGGAAAGCTGGCCCATGCGCCGCAGCATACATTGCCCAGGCCGTTTTCTTTATACGTTGTAACGGCGTACAGGATGGACGGGATGCCGCAGGCGTATTCCAAATGGGAAAACACCTCACATTGTCCCGGCCATTGCTCGGGAAACGTTTCGGGCCGTGCGGCCCCGGTCTCAATTTTTTTCATGGCGGTTCGCCTCCTTTGCATTGATTATAAACACAGGGACACGACATCTGCGTGTCGTGTCCCTGTGTTTTTATTTTTTTGGCGCGCCATATACCGCGCACAGAGCCTGCGCCTCGGACGCCATGCGCGCCCGCAGCGCGGGCGGTTCCAGCACTTCGGCCTTTGCCCCGAACCCCAGCAGCCAGGCTGCCGCGACGTCTTCGTTGGTGTAGCCGATCTCCAGCAGCAGGCTTCCGTCCGGCTGGCGGGTATAGCAGGCCGGGCCGTACTCCTCCACGAGGCGGTAGCATTCGCTGGCCGCGACGCGGGCGCGCAGCAGTGTGCCGTCGTGGAAGCGCGCGTTGAAATCCAGCGCTTCGGGCGGTATGGCGCGGGGTTCAAACGTCTGCGCCGTGACGGACAGGAGCGTCAGGCGGTTAAGCTTGTACATGCGCCAGCCTGCCGCGTCCGGACACCAGCCGAACATGTACCAGTCTCCCCACTGAAATACGATGCGGTAGGGCTCCGCACATTTTTCTGCAACGCCTTTGGCATAGTAATAGGTGAAGCGCACACGGGCATGCTCTGCGATGGCCGTGCGAAGCAGCTCTATCTTCGGTGTCAGGCTCTCCCGGTAATGGGAGGAGAGGTCGATGAGCAGGTCGTCCGTGCCTGAACCGCCCAGCTTTTCGGCCAGGCTGCGGGCCAGCGGCGCGGGGGAAACGCTGCCTACGCCCGCAGCTCCGGCCACCAGAGCGGCCAGCTCCGGGCCGGAGAGCAGTGTCTTGTCCAGCTTATAGCGCGGTTCAATGAATACCCCGCCGCCGTAGCCCTGCACCGTCACCAGCGGGACACCGGCCCGGCACAGTGCGTCGATGTCGCGCTCGATGGTGCGGCGCGACACCTCAAACCGCTGCGCCAGCGCGGGCACGGTGCTTTTTTCGGTTTGCAGCAGGATCGTGACGATGCCGATGAGACGGTCGATCTTCATAGAGCTTTCCTCAAAAAGCGCCCGGCGGGCGGAAGGGCTATCCTCCGCCCCGCCCAGCCCCGCCCCGGACGCGGCAGCTTTTTCAAAGACTTGCGGGCGTCAGCCCAGCGCGCGCACCTTGCGGTTCAGCTTTTCGTACACGCGGGCGCGCATCCATTCCTCGGTGGAGGCCTCCACGGCTTCGTCCAGCATGAACCAGCGCACGCCGCTGTTCTCGTCGGGCTTTGCCCGCAGCGCGTCTCCTGCGTCGGCTTCCAGCAGATAGGTTACGTTCAGATGCAGATGACACGGCACATATTTGCCGCGCTTTTCGTGCCCCTCCACCCAGAGGGTCTCCAGTGAGAAGATCTCCGGAAATACGGGCGCGACGTGAACGAGGCCCGTCTCCTCCCGGGCCTCCCGCAGAGCCACGGAAAGCAGGTCTGTTTCGCCGTCGGCGTGGCCGCCCGTCCAGCTCCATGCCCGGTACAGGTTGTGCCAGGCCATCAGCGCATGGGTACGGCTGCTGTTTACGATCCACGACGATGCGGTGAAATGCGCCACAAGGTTTTCCCGCGTGAACGCATCCGTGTTTTCCCGCAGAAAATGCAGCATCACGTCCCGGTCCACGGCTTCCTGCTCGCAGCAGGGATGGTATGCGGCAAGCTGCCGCTCCAGCTCCGGCGCCATCCCGTTCACCCCTTGTTGCGGATAACGAGGTTCTTTCCGCCGTTTTCAAACTGCTCGTACTTCGTCTCGAACGCTTTGGTATAGTCGATGAGCTTGTGCAGCTTGGAGAAGCCGTAGTTGCGGGAATCAAAGTCCGCGTAAATACGCGAGAGCATCACGCCCACCTGGGAAAGCGGCATATAGCCGTCCTCGTCGGAGTCGTGCTCTACGATCTCGCGGATTTTTGCTACGATCTCGTCCAAAGAGACGAACGCGGCGGCCAGTTCCTCGTCGTGATGCGGCTCCGCAGGCGCGGCGGGAACGGGCTCCGGTTCCTTTTCCGGCTCCGGCTTCTGACCCTTTTTGCCTGCGGCTTTTTTTGGCTGAGCGGGCTGGGCCTGCTTCTTCGCGGCTTTCGGCTGCTGGGCCGGCTGCTTGGAAGCCTTTTCAGACACAGCCACGGGCAGCGTCTCCTTTTTCATTCCCATCAGCACGTCCAGGTATTTGAAGGTGTCGCAGGCGGATTTGAACGCCGTGGGGGTCTTGCTCTCTCCCATGCCAATGACGAACATACGGCTCTCGCGCAGGCGCGCGGCCAGCCGCGTGAAGTCGGAATCTGAGCTGACGATGCAGAACCCGTCCACATTTTTTGTGTACAGAATATCCATTGCGTCGATGATCATGGCGGAGTCCGACGCGTTTTTGCCCTGTGTGTAGCTGAACTGCTGGATGGGCGTCAGGTTGTGCTCCAGAAGCATTTTTTTCCAGCTCACCATGTCGGGGGCCGTCCAATCTCCGTAAATGCGCTTGTAGGCGGGGGTGCCGTACATGCTCACCTCGTCGATGATCGTCTTGATGTATTTGGGCGAGACGTTCTCCGCGTCGATGAGCAGCGCGATGACCTTTCCGTCGTTTTCCATATAGTCGTTCCTTTCGGGGGGCGCGGCCGTCGGCGCCCTTCGTTGTTTTGTTATTCCCTATTATATACTTTTTTCGGGCAAATGTACAATTCGGATAAAATGGGCCGCAGGCTTGAAAGCTGCCGGGCACTGTGGTATGATAATGCGTGTGAACAGCAAAGGCGCTGCCCGCAGGGTATGGTATACCCTGCGGGCGGCGCCTTTTTTGCTGCCGGATACAGCAAGGAATATGAGGATAAGGGGAAATGAAGTATGGAACCGTATAAACGCTATGTTCCCATCGATTATGCAAAATTCGCGCCGGACCTGCCTGAGGCGGAGCTGGAGGCCCGATACGGTCTGCCTGCCCATGTGCAGTTCTGCAGGGAATGTGTGATGAGCAACCAGAAGCCCAATTCATGCTATGAGTTCGAGCATACCATCAACAGCGTGAAAAAAAGCATGCACATCGGGGAGGACGGTGTGTGTGACGCCTGCCACGCCTGCCGCAACAAGGTGGGCAGGATCGACTGGGAGGACCGGGAGCGCCGGCTGCGGGAGCTGTGCGACCGTTACCGCAGAACAGACGGAAGCTACGACTGCCTTGTGCCCGGCTCGGGCGGCAAAGACAGTTTTTACGCGGCGCATATGCTCAAATACAAGTACGGCATGCACCCGCTCACCGTCACCTGGGCGCCGCATATCTATACGCCCTGGGGGTGGGAGAACTTTCAGGCATGGATTCACGCGGGCTTTGACAATTACCTGTGTACGCCCAACGGCATGACGCACCGCCTGTTGACACGGCTCGCCACCGAAAACCTGTTCCATCCGTTCCAGGCGTTCATTCTGGGCCAGAAACAGCTTGCTCCGAAAATGGCTGCGAAATTCGGCATCCCACTGGTGTTCTACGGCGAAAATGAAGCCGAGTTCGGCAATCCCATTGCGGACAATGAATCCGCGCTGCGGGACGAGCATTTCTTTGCCACGAATTCCCGGGATAATATCTATCTGGGCGGCGTGTCTCTCCGGCAGCTGGAGGAGGATTTCAAGGTGGACCCGGCGGACCTTGCCATCTATCTGCCCAGCGATACCTCGGACATCGAAAAAAACCACATTCAGGTACATTATCTGGGCTATTATCTCAAATGGCACCCGCAGGGCGCCTATTATTACAGTGTGGAGCACGGCGGCTTTAAACCCAGCCCGGAGCGCACGCAGGGTACCTATTCCAAATACAATTCCATCGACGATAAGATCGACGATTTCTTCTATTACACCACCTATATCAAATATGGCATCGGCCGCACCAGCTATGACGCCGCCCAGGAGATCCGCAACGAAGAAATCACCCGCGAAGAGGGAGTGGCGCTTTGCAAGCGCTATGACGGCGAATTCCCCACGCGCTTTGAGCAGGAGATATGGGATTACCTCTCTCTTGATGAAAGGCATTTCCCCCACGCGAGCAGGCTGTTTGAACAGCCCGCCATGGACAGAGAATACTTCATGCACCTGGCGGACCGCTTCCGTTCACCGCACATCTGGATGTACCGGAATGGCCGGTGGGAGTTACGCCATAAGCCCTTTGAGGGGGATTCCGAATGCAATTACGGCGTGCCTGCCGAAAAACGTTAAAGGAGGAAGCGGCATGGCGAAAAAAATACGCCTCATCGCCCGTCTGGACGTAAAGAACGACCATCTGGTAAAGGGGATTCAGCTGGAAGGATTGCGCAAGCTGGGAGACCCGCATGATTTCGCGGCAGATTATTACCGGCAGGGTGTCGACGAATTGCTGTATATGGACATCGTCGCCAGTCTGTACAACCGCAACAACCTGTCGGCTATCGTGCGGCGCACCACGGACGACGTGTTCATTCCCATCACGGTAGGCGGCGGCCTGCGCAGTGTGGACGATGTGCGGAGCATTCTTCAGATGGGGGCGGACAAGGCGGCCATCAATACCGCGGCCATCAAGGACGAGAGCATCATTACCCAGGTGGCCGAGGCGTTCGGCAGCCAGTGCATGGTGTTGGGCATCGAGGCGAAAAAACGCCGGGACGGCCCGGGTTATGAGGCTTATTATGACAACGGGCGGGAACACTCGGGCAAGGATGTCATCGAGTGGGCACGGCGCGGCGTGGCGCTGGGCGCGGGCGAGATCCTGCTCACCAGCGTGGACAAAGAGGGATTTGAACGGGGCATGGACTGCCCGCTCATCCGTGAATTGTGCGCGGCCGTCAGCGTGCCCGTCATCGTTTCGGGTGGGTGCGGCGGCCCGGGGGACGCCGCAGCCGCGGCACAGGCGGGCGCGTCCGCCGTGGCCGTAGCCAGTATCCTCCATTACAAGAAAACAACAGTGCCGCAGCTCAAGGCCGGCATTCGGGAACACGGGATAGAGGTGCGCTGAAAATGAAGATAACAGTGATCGATTACGGGCTTTCGAATCTGCTCAGCGTGCGGCGTGCCTTTGAGTATTTCGGTGCGGAGGTGGAGGTTACCGGCAGCCGCAGCCGCATCCTGTCCGCGAAGGCGCTGGTGCTTCCCGGCGTGGGCGCGTTCAAGGACGGCATGGCGGGCCTCTCCGGTCTTTCTCTGGCGGATGCCATCGCCGATAAATGCGCTGTAGGCACGCCGCTTCTGGGCATCTGCCTGGGCATGCAGATGCTCTTCGATGAAAGTGATGAGTTCGGACGTCACAGGGGGCTGGGACTGATCCCCGGGCGAGTGGAGCGCATTCCCGGCGTGGACACGGACGGCGCGCCGCAGCGCGTGCCCCATGTGGGATGGGCGCCCGTTCTGCCGCCGCAGAAGCGGGGCGGAAGCTTCAGAGGAACGGTGTTCGAGGATGTTCCTCCAGGCGGGGAGCTGTATTTCGTTCACAGTTATGAGGCGAAGCCCGCCTATGACGCGCACCGCCTGGCAGACACGGTATACGGCGGCCGCAGGCTGTGTGCGGCGGCGCAGAAGGGCAGTGTCATCGGCTGCCAGTTCCACCCGGAGAAAAGCGGAAAGCTGGGGCTTTCCGTCATACACCGCTATCTGATCCTATGTGAGGCAGCACATTAAATTTTGTTTAATTGGGAGAAAAACGCCGCAGCTCTTTGGAAAAGCTGTGGCGTTTTTTTCGGAAATAAAGCGGAAAATGAAAAAAGCGCCACCGGTGGAGCCTGGAAGAAGGAAAGGCCCGGGCGGAACAAATCTTTTGGCTTAGATTGGTGCTTTTCAGCGGACCCGTCATATGGTATAATAACCCCCAAAGCTGCCGCTTGCGCGGCTGCGCGTGTGCGCCGCACACGCTCCTGTGCTGGCGCACAGGGCTTTGAGAACATTGAACCATGCAAAACCGCAGCAGGTGCGGTTTTGTTGAGGCCTCTTTGCGGCGTCATGGTATAATATGCCCGCCCGCTGAATGCGGATGATATGCGAAACATGATGTGAAAATTTGATAGAGTTGACCGGCTTCTGCCGTGGGAACGGCGATATGTTTACATGGAATAAGGGACGGCATTTTTTTTGCCGGCCGGAGATGGAATGAGGTGCAGAGAGATGGCGGAGCAATATCCCCAGATGGACGGGCGCTGCGGTACAGCGTGTGCGTATGCTGCACGGGTACGGCAGTTTGCCGAACAGCGCGGAGTCCCTTTCGATGACGCTATGACAGAGCTGGAAGAGCGGCTGGAGCAGGTGCGCTGGAAGGTCATGCCCGCAGGCCCGCAGCGGCGGGAGAACTGTGGGACGTTGGACGTGCCCGCTGAAGAATGCCGCGTGCTGCGGCTGGTGCAGGGCATCGCATCCTGCTACGGCATGACGGCGCAACAATATATGGAAAGCGCTTACGTGGATGACTTTTTCAGCGGCGTGGCAGATGGACGCAGCGGAACGGCGGTGGCGATCTCTGCGGCCGTGGAAGCTGCGGAGGAGGCCGGGGCGCAGCCGACGGAAGACAAAGAGTTGCCGGGTGGGGGCAGCGGCCGCGAGTTTATATGGAAATTGCTGGAAAGCTGGAAGCGGCTCCGGCTGCCTGCGATGACGAAAAACACCCGGCGCTTTGTGCTGGCCTTTGGGCTCACGCTCGGGGTCGTGCTGCTCATCGTTGCGGCGGCGGGCATTTACCGCTGGGGCTACAACGGAGCCATTGCGGAAAAGGGAACCTATGACGCGGGTTTTGCCGCGGCTATGGCGGAGCGCGGCACCTATCAGGAAGGCTATGATGCAGCCATCGCTGAAAAAGGAACCTATGACGACGGCTACACCGCCGGCTTTGCCAAGGGCAAAACCGAGGGCTACGAGGAGGGCTATGCCGCAGGGCATGAGGACGGCTCCAGCGAGGGATACGATGCCGGATATGATTCCGGTACGTCGGACGCGGCGCAGAGCGCGGTGGAAGCGGAGAAGAACACACGTGTGTGGGTGTCCAAGCGCCTCGGTTCCCGATACCACAGCTCACCGGACTGCCCGCTGGTCATCAAACCGAAGGAAATGACGCGGCAGGAAGCCGAGGACGAAGGCTATACGTCCTGCGATTGGTGCTGGTGAATACACGAAGAAAGTAAAACGGCGTCCCGCGTTTCGGCGGGACGCCGTTTTTGCCGGACGAAGCCTGCCGGAGCAGAAAACAAAAACACGCCCCGAAGGGCGTGCCGGCTGCGAATTATTTACGGAAGCAATCGCTGCAGTAGACCGGACGGTCTGTACGGGGCTGGAACGGAACTTTGCAGGAACGGCCGCAGGAAGCGCATACAGCGTCAAACATCTGGCGCTCGCCGCCCTGGCGGTTGTTGGAAGCACCTTTGCGGGCATCGCGGCAGGGTTTGCAGCGCTGCGGCTCATTGGTGAAGCCCTTTTCAGCAAAAAACTCCTGCTCGTTGGCGGTGAAGGTGAATTCCTGTCCGCAATCTTTGCAGACGATCGTTTTGTCTTGGAACATGTGGTACCTCTTTAATTTAGTTCGCACTTCGGCGATTAGTTAAGTATACGCTATAAAAGAGGGAATGTCAATCAAAACTTTAAAAAAGTTAGAGACGGCGGGAGAAAATAAAAAGGCCCGTCATAAAGCCGGGCTCCCAACGGGCGCGCAGTTCATTTCAGATGAAAAAAGATACCATGCAGACGCTGAAACACAGGTGCCATTGAACTCCGCGAAAGCTTGCGCCGCAAAATTTTGTGGGCGGATGGGGAAAGGAGGCGGAAGCATGAGAAAAGCCCCGCCGAAGCGGGGCTTTTTGAATGGCGCGCAGTCCATTCCGAAGTGGTGAGCCATCGGGGATTCGAACCCCGGACACCCTGCTTAAAAGGCAGATGCTCTGCCGACTGAGCTAATGGCTCATAAAGAAAAAGAGAAAAGACGGAAATACTGTATTCTCCAATGACGCTTGACTATTATATCAGCCAGGTGGTATTCTGTCAATACCCCGCCGGAAAATTGTCCCGCCGGCAGCCGCCGTGCGCGCACCGACGGTGCGCGGGAAAGCGCGGCTCCCGGGGCTTTCCTGCCTCCTTGAAGGCGCCGCTCTTGTGTGAAATGTTTGCCTTCCTATTTACAAAAGCTTCGGTTTTGTGTATATTGTATAAGGATAGTTACGCTGAAACGCTATGGTGAAAACGGGATAGGGAACGAAACAAAAGATAAGGCTGCTTCGTCTATACAGATGCCGCCTTTTCTTCTTATTTGCTTCTTTCCGTCTCGTTTTGCCGATCGCGAGGTTGACAGGCATGACGAAACGTTTGTGCAGCGCCCTGTTGGCGCTGAGTACGGCTGTGATGTGCCTTTGCGCCTGCACTGCGGGCGGGCAGGTCTCGGCCTCAGGCGCGCCGCCTTCCGGGAGTTCCAGCGCGCCGGCGCCTTCCTCGGTGTCCCAGTCTGCGCAGGAGCCGCAGCCCGAGCCGGAAACGCCCGCTATCGTGACAGACCCGTCGGCGAACCCCCTCACAGGGCTTGCTAAAGCGGATGATTGGCCTGAGGGCATGCGGCCTCTGGCCGTGATGCTCGACAACGTTCAGGCGGCGCTGCCCCAGCGTGGCCTGCAGAGTGCGGATCTTGTATATGAAATGGTGACCGAGGGCGGCATCACCCGTCTGATGGCCGTATATTCCGATTATACTTCCATGCCCGAGGTGGGGCCGGTGCGCTCCGCTCGGGACCAGCATGTGCAGCTTATGTTCCCCTTGGGAGCGATGTATCTGCACGTGGGCGGCTCCACGTATGCGAAGGCGCTTCTCAGCCAATACCATTATGAGGCCAAATCTTTGGATGGTTATTTTCAGGCTGGCGCGCTGGAGTTGGATGCACAGCGCAACCTGACGGCGGCCATTGAGCATTGCTGGTTCACCAGCGGGGAGTTGTTTTCTCAGGCGGCCGCCCAATACAGGCTGGACACCGAGATGGACGGCCCACAGCAGGCCGTGTTCCAGTTCGTCCCCTACGTTCAGGAGCCCCGCGTGCTGGCGGGTGGGGAAGCGTCCCAGCTCTATATCCGTTTTTCCAGCTATGCCAACAGCGCGTTCCGCTACGATGCAGAGAAAGCGCAATATGTAAAATCACAGTTCGGCGCGCCGCATTTGGATGAGAACACCGGTGAGGCCGTCACGTTCGATAACCTGCTGGTGCTGTTCACGGACACCGAAAAATATCCCGGCGGCATTCTCACGAAAGTGAATTTTGCGTGGGGCGGCGTGGGCTGGTATTTCAACGGCGGACGATGCGAGCCGGTACGATGGCTGAAAGGCGCGCCGGAACAGCCGCTGCGCATCGTGTCCGCCGACGGCGCCGAAACGCCTGTGGAAGTCAACCCAGGCCGCACCTATATTGCGGTGGTGGGGCTGGACATGTATTCCTATTTCCGCATCAACGATACGGCGCCTGTTTGGCAGGCGGCGGAATAAAACATTTTTGCTTCAATATTTTTGGCAGCACCGCACGATTCCCGGCTAGCGTTTTGCCCGGACAATTGTCTTGAGCGGCCCGGTACTCGGAATGACGCAGTAGTGCCCGATATTGAAAATAGATCACTACAACAACAGGAGACCATCAGATGAAAAAATTTCTTTCCATGCTTTTGATCCTGGCTCTGGCGGCGTCCGTGTTCACGGCGTGCGGCGACAAGCCCGCTTCGTCCGGCAGCACGACGGACGCTCCAGCCGCTTCCTCCTCGGAGCCTGAGCCGCAGGAGCCGCCGTATGACCCGGCCGTCCTCACCGGCCTGCCCAAGAGTGACGATTATCCCGAGGGCCAGCGCGTCACGGCTGTCATGGTGAACAATATCTCCAATACCTCTTACCAGCAGGCGCGTCCGCAGAACGGCCTGTCCGAAGCCGACGTGCTCATCGAGATCAAGGTGGAGGGCGGCATCACCCGCTTTTGCGCCCTGTTTACCGATTACCGGGACCTGCCCGAGATCTGCCCCGTGCGCAGCGCGCGTGACCAGTTCTTCCAGCTTATCCTGCCGCTGCAGCCGCTTTATGTGCATATCGGCGAGAGCGTGGTGCAGACGCAGTATGTTAAGGATTACTCTTATCAGGATATGGATGTGAATCTCGATAAGGTAGGCTTCAGCCGCGACGAGAGTAAGGGCAATGTAGCGTCTGAGCATAAAGCGTATGTGGACGGAGAAGCGATTCAGAAGGCCATCGACAAGCTGGGCAGTGATACCCGCCGCGACTACACCAGCCCGATCTTCGACTTCGTCAATTACAATGAGCCCGCCCGTGTGCTGACAGGCGATAACGCGCTGGGCATCACCATCGAGCACTCTCAAAGCTACCGCACCTATTTCGACTGGGACGCCGCCGCCGGTAAGTATCTGATGAGCCAGTACAGCTATGCGGCCCGCGATATCCTGCCCAGCACCGACGCGAACAACGGCACGCAGCTTTCGTTCGACAACGTCATCGTGCTGTTCACGGATTTTGACGTGTATCCTGATCCGGGCGGATCCGGCTACGACCTTCAGAAAGTGGATTACACCTTCGGCGGCGTGGGCTACTACTTCAACGGCGGAAAGGCGGAACCGATCCGCTGGAAAAAGGGCTCTCCCCTTGAGGCGCTGTATCTGGTTGATACTGAGGGCAACGAGACCAGCGTAAAGGTGAACCCCGGCAAGACGTACCTTGCAGTGGTGGACCTGGAAGAAGCAGGAAAGTTCAGCTATGACGCGGGCGCGGCAGCCACGGATACGGCCGAGGTGCCCACCGGCGACAACAGCACGCTGGAAAACTTTGAAGAAACGGACGGCTGATCCGCGGCCGTCCCGCGTCGCCCCGCCCGCAAACGCGCGCGGGGCGGACCCGGTTTTATGTATCAACAACGGAAAGGAGTTGAAGCCCGTGAAACGCATGATCGCTTTTGCGCTGGCCGTTATGCTGGCGTTTGGCATGACGGCGTGCGGCGACAACACCTCGTCGGGGACGCAGAGCGCGTCCTCCGCCTCTGCTCCGGGAGCCAGCCCGCTGATTCCGGACGGCCCTGCGCCGGAGATCAACCTCATCACAGGCGAAGCGCTGGCCGAAGGGCTGGCGGCGGGTGACAGGCCCGTGGCCGTCATGGTGAACAATGCGCAGGCCGCACTGCCCCAGCGGGGCATCGGCAGCGCCGACGCGGTTTTTGAAATGGTGACGGAGGGCGGCATCACCCGCCTGCTTGCGCTGTACGCAGATAAGGACACGGTGCCCCAGGTGGGGCCGGTGCGTTCCGCGCGGGACCAGCATCTTCAGTGCGCGATGCCGCTGAACTCGGTTATCGTGCACATCGGCACCAGCATTTATGCTGAAAATCTGCTCAACCAATATCAGTATTCCACCATCAACGGCATGTATTTGGGGTCCACGTCCTTTGTGTTTGATGAAGCGCGCAGTGCGGCCGGTTACGCCAATGAGCACTGCTGGTACACAGACGCGGCGTTGATTGCAGCGGGGATGGAAAAGCTGGGGCTTTCGGGAACGGGCGCCAGCCAGGCATTGTTCGATTTTGTGGCTCACGATGCTCAACCGGTGGTGCCTGCCCAAGGTGACGCCGCAGACGTGGCGTTCAGCTTTTCGGATTCCGGCGCGGTGACCCTCACCT
Source organism: Ruthenibacterium sp. (assembly GCF_017421385.1). Lineage (NCBI taxonomy): Bacteria > Bacillati > Bacillota > Clostridia > Eubacteriales > Oscillospiraceae > Ruthenibacterium > Ruthenibacterium sp. Next base: position 16,828 of record NZ_JAFOIN010000088.1, read on the forward strand.
ATGACGCCGCTGCGGCCAAGTATCTGAAAACAGCTTACGGCGCGCCGCAGGTGGATGAATCCACGGGCGCACAGCTTGCATTTGACAACGTACTGGTGCTTTTTACGGATATAAAACTGAAAAATCCCGACGACCCCAACAATCTTGTGACGGACTTCGCTATGAGCAGCGGTACGGGCTATTACTGCTACGGCGGCAAGTTCCGCGCGGTGACATGGGAAAAAGGCAACCCGGAGGACCCGCTGCGCCTGAAGGACGAGAACGGCGCTGCGCTGCAGGTCAATGTGGGCAAGAGTTACGTGGCTATCGTGGGTAAGGACAGGGAAGGCACGCTGCTGTTCGGCGGCGTCAGCCCCACGGGCGTCATCGGCGGCGAGGGCGCGTCTTCGGACGCGCAGAGCGGCGCGGCGGCTTCGGCCGAACCGGAGCTGTAAGGTGTACGGGCGACAAGAATAAAAGCGGACGGCTGTTTTATCAGCCGTCCGCTTTTGCATGCTGCCGTCGTGTTCCTTATTCCGGTTTACCAACATACGCCGTAAAATCGATGTTATTGCCGTCCGGATCGCGAAATCCGATGGCGCGGTACCCCCACGGGTAAGTGACGGGAGGGCGTTCCACAGAAACACCCGCAGAAAGCAGACGTTCGTATTCCGCGTCTACGTCGTCGACCGCAAACTCCAGTCCGCAGCAATCGGGGTTGACAGGTGTTTTTGTGTCGGAGTGCGTGATAACGACAAAAGCGCCGCCGGTGGGAATTTCGAAGCGGTTTGGAGCGCGCCGCCGGCAGGGCTGGCCCAGTACCAGCGAGTAAAATCGGCTCATTGCGGAGGGGTTTGGCGTCGCAATATTCACACATTTCAGCTTCATAATATTTTCTCCAGACCTTCAAACCAAAGGCAGAAAGCTTCGGCGGCCGGGCGCCGCGCTCATTCGTCCAGCTTGAGCACGGCGGTGAACGCCTCGCTGGGCACCTGCACCGTACCCAGCTGGCGCATCTTCTTTTTGCCTTCCTTCTGCTTTTCCAGAAGTTTTTTCTTACGGGTGATGTCGCCGCCGTAGCACTTGGCCAGAACGTCCTTGCGCATGGCCTTCACGGTTTCGCGGGCAATGATCTTGCCTCCGATGGCCGCCTGGATGGGGATCTCGAACATCTGGCGGGGAATGTTTTCCTTCAGCTTTTCCGCCAGACGGCGACCCTTGGCATAAGCGGTATCCGCGTGGACGATCATCGAAAGCGCGTCCACCATGTCGCCGTTGAGCAGGATGTCCAGCTTCACCAGCTTGGATTCCACAAAGGCCTTCATCTCATAGTCATAGCTGGCGTAGCCGCGGCTGCGGCTTTTGATAGCGTCGAAGAAGTCGTATACGATCTCGCCCAGCGGAAGCTCATAATGCAGATCTACACGGGTGGCGTCCATGTACTTCATGTCCCGCATGATGCCGCGGCGGTTCTGGCACAGCTCCATCAGGCTGCCCACATAATCGGTAGGGGTATAGATATGCGCATCCACGAACGGCTCCTCGGCCTTGGCGATTTGCGCCGGATCGGGGTAATTGGTGGGGTTGTCGATGAGTTTTACGGCACCGTCTGTCAGCGTGATGCGGTATTCCACGCTGGGGGCGGTGGTGATAAGGTCCAGGTCGAACTCGCGCTCCAGGCGCTCGATGATGATCTCCAGATGCAGAAGGCCAAGAAAGCCGCACCGGAAGCCAAAGCCCAGCGCCACGCTGGTCTCTGCGTCAAAGCTCAGGGACGCATCGTTCAGGCGAAGCTTTTCCAGCGCGTCCTTCAGGTCGGGATAATCCGCGCCGTCGGCGGGATAAATGCCGCAGAACACCATCGGCGTCACCTTGCGGTAGCCGGGCAGCGCCTCAGCCGTGGGAGCGGACACACCCGTGATGGTGTCGCCTACGCGGGTGTCCTCCAGCGTTTTGATGGACGCGGTGAAATAACCTACCTCACCCGCCTCCAGCGTGCCGCAGGGAGCCAGCGCCGTAGCGCCCATATGGCCGACCTCCACGGGCGTGAATTGAGCGCCCGTCTGCATCAGCTTCACGGGCTCGCCCACGGAAAGGCGGCCGTCGAACACGCGCAGATAGACGATGACGCCCTTGTAGGGGTCGTACACCGCGTCGAAGATCAGCGCTTTCAGCGGCGCATCTGCATCGCCTTTCGGCGCGGGGATATCGGTGATGACACGCTCCAGAACATCCTGGATGCCCACGCCCATTTTGGCGGAGACGCGGGGTGCGTCCATGCACGGCAGACCGATCACGTCCTCCACCTCGTGGGCCACACGGTCCGGCTCGGCGCTGGGCAGGTCGATCTTGTTCAGGATGGGCACCAGCTCCAGATCGTGCTCCAGCGCAAGGTAGGTGTTGGCCAGCGTCTGCGCTTCCACGCCCTGGCTGGCGTCCACCACCAGCACAGCGCCCTCGCAGGCGGCCAGACTTCGGCTCACCTCGTAGTTGAAGTCCACATGGCCCGGCGTGTCGATGAGGTTGAACTCGTAATCCTGCCCGTCCTTTGCCGTATAGTGCAGGGTAACGGCGCGCGCCTTGATGGTGATGCCGCGCTCGCGCTCCAGCTCCATGTTATCCAGAAGCTGGGCCTCCATCTGGCGCTCGTCCACGGCCTGGGTACATTCCAGGATGCGGTCGGCCAGGGTGGACTTGCCGTGGTCGATATGGGCGATGATGCAGAAATTGCGGATGTTTTTCTGTGCCAAGGGGCGTTCCTCCGTCGAATCAGAATGATAGGCGCCGGGCGGTGCTGCCGCCGGGTCTCTAAATGCTTCGTATACCATGTTTCTATGCCGCCCTGCTTTTGCTTCGCCTGCGGCTCGCATTCGCTAAGCGGGCATATTATACCATGACGCCGCAAAGCGGCCCCAACAAAACCGCACCTGCTGCGGTTTTGCGTGGTTCAATGTTCCCAAAGCCCTGTGCATCAGCACAGGGGCGTGTGCCTTGCACACGCGCAGCCGTGTAAACGGCAGCTTTGGGGGTTATTATACCATGACGCCGCAAAGCGGCCCCAACAAAACCGCACCTGCTGCGGTTTTGCGTGGTTCAATGTTCCCAAAGCCCTGTGCATCAGCAC
>NZ_JAFOIN010000089.1:0-82435 GCF_017421385.1 Ruthenibacterium sp.
ATTGAAGAAACAGAGAAAAGACAAATAGCAAAAAAGGTCTTGCCGACTGGTGAAAGTCAGCAAGACCTTTTTCTTAGGATATGGAGGATTTACCCGCAAGCCACCCGCTATACGGGAGTGAACAAAGTAAATCCGGTTTTGGTATCTGCTATCAATTTGCTATCAAATGCCCCGTTTACGCTTTAAGACTCCAGTGTTTTCAAGGCTTTGCGGGTTTTGTCAGTTATTCCCACTCAATCGTCCCGGAGGGCTTCGGTGTCAGGTCGTAAAGGACACGGTTCACACCTTTCACTTCGGATGTGATGCGCTGTGTGATTTTCTGCAGCAACGCAAACGGCACATCCTCCACCGTGGCGGTCATTGCATCCACGGTATTTACCGCACGCAAAATGACCGGCCAGTCGAAGGTACGCACTCCCTCATGCACACCCACTGACTTGAAATCGGGCACTACCGTGAAATACTGCCACACCTTGCCCTCCAGGCCCGCCTTTGCAAATTCTTCCCGCAGGATCGCGTCGGATTCCCGCACAGCCTCCAGCCTGTCGCGGGTGATTGCGCCCAGACACCGCACGCCAAGGCCCGGGCCGGGGAACGGCTGACGGTATACCATGCTGTCGGGCAGGCCCAACGCCTTACCACAGGCACGCACCTCATCCTTAAACAACATTTTCAGCGGTTCCACCAGCGCGAAATCCAAATCCTCCGGCAGGCCTCCCACATTGTGGTGCGACTTAACAGCTTTCACTGTTTTCGTTCCGCTCTCAATGATATCCGGATAAATCGTGCCCTGCGCCAGGAAATGGATGCCGTCCAGCTTGCGTGCTTCTTCTTCAAACACACGGATAAACTCCGCGCCGATAATCTTGCGTTTCTGCTCCGGCTCGGCAACGCCCGACAGTTTATTCAGGAAGCGGTCCACCGCGTCCACATAAATGAGGTTGGCGTCCATCTGGTTGCGGAACACCTCCACAACCTGCTCCGGTTCTCCTTTGCGCAGCAGACCATGGTTTACATGCACGCACACCAGCTGCTTGCCGATGGCCTTGATGAGCAACGCCGCCACGACCGAGGAATCCACGCCGCCGGACAATGCCAGAAGCACTTTTTTATCTCCCACCTGTCGGCGGATCAGCTCGACCTGGTCTGCAATGAAGTTCTCCATGTTCCAGTTGGGCTGCGCACCGCAGGCATCGAATACAAATTCGGACAGGACGGCTTTCCGCTGCGCCGCATCCGTGGGCCACGGCGCGCCGCCTTTGTGGCCAGGCTGTAAAAGCGGCAGGCCGCAGCCATAGATATCGCTGCACGCGTCGATTTCCACACCGTCCACCACATGGTTGGGGCCGCCGTTCAGAATAACCCCCTTTACATTGGGCAGCGCATTCAACTCCGCCAGTGTAATATCGTGGGGATAGATCTCACTGTACACTCCCAACGCGCGAATCTCCCGGGCAAGACGCGGGTTTTCCTCGCTGCCCAGGTCCAGAATCACGATCATGTCCTGCTTCATGGATAGAAGCCTCCTCCGGCAATATTTTTTTTATTTTACCACGACTCGACGCTTTTCCGCAACCTGCCCGGAAGAAAAGCGCCTTTTGGCCCAAGCGCTGCAGCCAAAAGGCCGCAAAGGGCTTTTCTGCGCTCTTTGCGGCCTTTTCTCACTCGAATTCCACCGTCGCGGGCGGCTTTCCCGTACAGTCGTACAGCACACGATTGATGTGCGGCACCTCGTTCACGATCCGGCTGGTAACCGTGTCGATGACCTCCCAGGGCAAGTGCGCGGCTTCTGCCGTCATAAAATCTGCCGTAGTAACAGCACGCAGCGCAACAGCATAGTCATAGGTACGTTCGTCGCCCATCACGCCAACGCTGCGCATGTTTGTCAGTGCCGCAAAATACTGGCCAAGGCCCTGCGCCACGCCTGCCTTTGCGACTTCCTCGCGGTAAATGGCGTCCGCATCCTGCAAAATTGCGATTTTCTCCGGCGTCACCGCGCCGATGATGCGGATGGCAAGGCCTGGTCCGGGGAAAGGCTGGCGGCTGACCAAATGCTCCGGGATTCCCAGCTCGCGGCCCGCGTTGCGCACTTCGTCCTTGAACAGGTCGCGCAGCGGTTCGATAATCTCTTTGAAGTCCACATAGTCCGGCAGACCGCCTACGTTATGGTGGCTCTTGATGACCGTGGATTCACCGCCCAGGCCGCTTTCCACCACATCCGGGTAGATTGTTCCCTGTACCAGAAAATCCACTGTTCCGATTTTTTTCGCTTCCTCTTCAAATACGCGGATGAACTCTTCGCCGATGAGCTTTCGTTTTTGCTCCGGTTCCTCCACGCCCGCCAGCTTGTCATAAAAACGCTGCCGCGCGTTTACACACACAAAGTTCAGATCGTACGGTCCCTCCGGGCCGAACACCGCGCACACTTCCTCACTTTCATTTTTTCTCATGAGGCCGTGATCCACGAACACACAGGTAAGCTGCTTGCCCACAGCTTTTGCCAGCATGACGGCCGCAACAGAAGAATCCACGCCGCCCGAAAGTGCACACAGCACGCGCCCGTCTCCGATTTTTTCCCGCAACATGCGAATGGACTGTTCCACGAAAGAATCCATTTTCCAATCGCCCGTACAGCCGCACACATTATAAATGAAATTCGAGAGCATCTTTGTACCCTCCTGCGTGTGCAGGACCTCGGGATGAAACTGCAGCGCATACAGACGCTTTTCCGGCTGCTCCATCGCCGCGGCCGGGCAATTTGCACTGTGTGCAGAGATAACAAAGCCCGGAGCAACCGATTCGATATAATCCGTGTGGCTCATCCAGCATACTGTGCTGGATGAAATATCCGCGAAGAGCTTGGACGCAGGATCGACAAACACCTCTGTTTTGCCGTATTCACGCACAGGTGCTTTACACACATGGCCGCCCAACAGATGCATCATAAGCTGGGCGCCGTAGCAGATACCCAGTACAGGGATGCCCAAATCAAACACCTCTGTGCTGATGGCAGGAGCCCCATCTTCATAGGCGCTGTTGGGTCCGCCTGTAAAGATAATTCCCCGCGGTCGCTTCGCTTTTATAACATCCAACGCTTTCGTATAAGGGACGATTTCGCTGTACACATGGCACTCGCGCACGCGCCGCGCGATCAACTGATTATACTGGCCGCCAAAATCGACGACGATCACTGATTCGGACATAAATTCCTCCCCCAAAATTCTTCCCACTCTGTACAATGTTTTTTCTTAGTATAGCACATCAGGCATGAAATTGCGTGCAGAAAATAACCGCGTTTCCCACCGGATTCCTAGTTATTTTACCAAATCTCACGCAGCTTCATCCGTCATTCAAACTCAAAAAGCGATTCAATGGGCGCACGCACGGCACGCGAGATCTCAATAGCCAACTTCAGAGATGGATTGTACTTTCCGGCTTCCAGACGAATGATCGTTTCTCTCCTGACATGCACACGGAATGCCAACTCCTCTTGCGTCATTCCCGCAAGCTGGCGGTACTTTTTCAAATTACAAACAAAGCCGTCCATGGTTCACGCCTTCCTGTCCAGGTAATAAGTAAGAGCTGGAGCCGCCACAGAGCACACCGAATACCCCAAAGCCCCGAACAAAAGCACCGTATCCCGGCCAATCCCCCGCCTGTCCAGCAAAAACAGAAGCAAAAAACTGAGCAGTGCAAACAGGCCTCCCACAATACGCATAGCGCGCGTTTCATTTTCCACAAGGCGCTCATCTGCCGGCTCTTTATACAGCAATCCCCAGAAAAACCAGGCAAAAAATGCGAAGAAAACAAAAAACAGATAATTCCGTCCGCCCCCGTGCTTCGGCAAGAAGCCGAGGAAGCCCAAAAAACCCATGCAGCCCATCCAGGGCTTGATTTGAAAATTGCGGTGTGCCTTTTTCATTTCAACTTCCCCCTAAAAGTGATATATTTGTACCTTTCAGTGATAAATATATCACTTTTCCATTGAAAAAGCAAGCCGCTGAAATAAAAACTCCCCGGTGGTTTTTCTACAATAAAAAAGCGCCCGCTTCTCAGCAGGCGCTTTTTTCAGAGATAATTACTCGTTGATCTTCGTAACAACGCCGGAGCCAACGGTACGGCCGCCTTCGCGGATAGCGAAACGGAGGCCTTCCTCGATAGCGATCGGGGTGATCAGCTCAACGTCCATGGAGACGTTGTCGCCGGGCATGCACATCTCGGTGCCTTCCGGCAGCGTGATGACACCGGTCACGTCCGTAGTGCGGAAATAGAACTGCGGGCGATAGTTGTTGAAGAACGGAGTGTGACGGCCGCCCTCTTCCTTTTTCAGGATATAGACCTGGCCGGCAAACTTGGTGTGCGGATGAATGGAACCGGGCTTGGACAGAACCTGGCCGCGCTCGATCTCATTGCGCTGGATGCCGCGGAGCAGAGCACCCACGTTGTCGCCAGCCTGAGCGAAGTCCAGCAGCTTGCGGAACATCTCAAGGCCGGTAACGGTGGTCTTACGCTTCTCTTCGACGAGACCGACGATCTCGACTTCCTCGCCAACCTTGATGACGCCACGCTCCACACGACCGGTAGCAACAGTGCCGCGGCCGGTGATGGTGAACACGTCCTCAACAGGCATCAGGAACGGCATATCCTCTTTGCGGTCGGGTGTGGGGATATAGCTGTCCACAGCCTCCATCAAATCGAGGATGCACTTGTACTCGGGGGCGTTGATGTCCGTGGAGCTGGACTCCAGAACCTGCAGAGCAGAACCGCGGATGATGGGCGTGTCGTCGCCGGGGAACTCATACTCGGTCAGCAGCTCACGGATCTCCATCTCGACGAGATCCAGCAGCTCTTCGTCGTCCACCTGGTCGCACTTGTTCATGAACACGACGATATAGGGAACGCCGACCTGACGGGAGAGCAGGATGTGCTCACGGGTCTGGGGCATGGGGCCGTCGGAAGCAGACACGACCAGAATCGCGCCGTCCATCTGAGCAGCGCCCGTGATCATGTTCTTCACATAGTCGGCGTGGCCCGGGCAGTCAACATGGGCATAGTGACGGTTGTCCGTCTCGTACTCCACGTGAGAGGTGTTGATCGTGATGCCGCGCTCGCGCTCCTCGGGAGCCTTATCGATGTTGGCATAATCGGTGAACTCGGCGTCGCCCTTCATGGCCAGCACCTTCGTGATGGCAGCGGTCAGGGTCGTCTTGCCATGGTCAACGTGACCAATGGTGCCGATGTTGATATGCGGTTTGTTACGCTCAAATTTCGCTTTCGCCATTGTTATTGTCCTCCTTTGTTTTGAGACCGTTTCTTAAGGCCATTGTACTAAATGCACCCTAAAAAATCAAGTGTTTTATTTGTTTGCCAGAGGCTGGCGGAAAAAGGCTTAGCCCTCTTTCTTTGCACGGCCCGCCATGATGCTCTCGGCGATGCTCTTGGGCACGTCGATGTAGTGGCTGGGCTCCATGGAATACTGGCCGCGGCCCTGCGTTTTGCTGCGCAGGTCGGTGGCGTAACCGAACATATTGGACAGCGGAACGAGCGCATCGATCTGCTGCGTGCCGCTGCGGGACTCGGTGCCCTGGATCTGGCCGCGCCGGGCATTGATATCGCCGATAACGTCGCCCATATACTCGTCGGGCACGATGACGGCAACCTTCATAATCGGCTCCAAAATAACGGGATCCGCCTTACGCATAGCCTCTTTGAAGGCCATGGAACCGGCGATCTTAAACGCCATTTCGGAGGAGTCGACCTCATGGTAGGAACCATCGTACAGCGTGACCTTGACGTCCACAACGGGATAGCCTGCAAGCACGCCGGCCTGCATGGCGCCCTGGATGCCCTGGTCGATGGGGCCGATGAACTCTTTCGGGATGGCGCCGCCAACGATGGCGTTGACGAACTCATAGCCCTTACCTGCTTCGTTCGGCTCGATTTTGATTTTGACGTGACCGTACTGGCCTTTACCGCCGGACTGACGCGCGTACTTGGTGTCCTGGTCGGCGGGACGGCGGATGGTCTCGCGGTAGGCAACCTGCGGGGCGCCCACGTTGGCCTCCACCTTGAACTCACGCAGCAGGCGGTCGACGATGATCTCCAGATGGAGCTCGCCCATGCCCGCGATGATGGTCTGGCCGGTCTCTTCGTCGGTATAGGTTCGGAACGTGGGGTCCTCCTCAGCCAGCTTTGCCAGCGCGATGCCCATTTTTTCCTGGCCGGCCTTGGTTTTCGGCTCAATGGCCACACGGATAACGGGCTCGGGGAACTCCATGCTCTCCAGGATAATCGGATGCTTTTCGTCGCACAGCGTGTCGCCCGTGGTCGTGTTCTTCAGGCCCACAGCCGCCGCGATGTCGCCGGCGTAGCAGATATCGATATCCTGACGGTGGTTGGCGTGCATCTGAAGGATGCGGCCCATGCGCTCGCGGTTATCCTTCACGGAGTTGTACACCGTGCTGCCGGCTTCGACAACACCGGAGTAAACGCGGAAGAAACAAAGCTTACCCACGAACGGGTCGGTCGCAATCTTGAACGCCAGCGCCGCGAAAGGAGCATTGTCGTCGGAAGGACGGGTCTCCTCTTCCTCGGTGTCGGGGTTTACGCCCTTGATGTCCTCGATGTCGGTCGGAGCCGGCATGTAGTCCACGATGGCGTCGAGCAGCTTCTGCACGCCCTTGTTTTTATAGGAAGTGCCGCACACGACCGGAACGATCGTATTGGCGATGGTCTCCTTGCGGATGGCCACTTTCATCTCGGGGATGGTGAGCTCCTCACCGTCGAGATATTTCATCATCAGCTCTTCGTCGTTTTCGGCGATGGCTTCGATCAGTTCGCTGCGGTATTTCTCAGCCAGCTCCTGCATATCCTCGGGGATCTCCTCCACGCGGATATCCTTGCCCAGGTCATCGTAATAGACGTAGGCTTTCATCTCAAGCAGGTCGATAATGCCCTTGAACGTCTCCTCCTTGCCGATGGGAAGCTGCAGGGGGATGGCGTTCGCCTTCAGGCGGTCCTTGATCATGTCCAGCACGTGATAGAAATCCGCGCCCATGATGTCCATCTTATTGACGTAGATCATGCGGGGGACATGATACTTGTTGGCCTGATGCCACACGGTCTCAGACTGAGGCTCAACACCACCTTTTGCGCACATAACGGTAACGCTGCCGTCCAGTACACGCAGGGAGCGTTCCACCTCAACGGTGAAGTCCACGTGGCCCGGGGTGTCGATGATGTTGATTCTGTGTCTGTTCTTTTTGGCAAGGGCCGGGTCGTTCTGATACTCGGTATGGCTCCAATAGCATGTGGTGGCGGCGGAAGTGATCGTGATGCCACGCTCCTGCTCCTGCGCCATCCAGTCCATCGTCGCAGCGCCGTCGTGCGTCTCACCGATTTTGTGGTTGATGCCTGTATAGAACAGGATGCGCTCGGTGGTCGTGGTCTTGCCTGCGTCGATATGGGCCATAATGCCGATGTTTCTGGTCATTTCCAGAGAAACGTCTCTTGGCATAGTTTCCTCCTAAAAGTTAAGACACAGATTAATATCTGTAATGAGCAAACGCCTTGTTGGCCTCTGCCATCTTGTGGGTATCCTCACGCTTTTTGCAAGCGTTGCCGTTGCCGTTGACGGCATCCATGATCTCGCCGGCCAGACGCTCACGCATGGTGCGCTCGCTGCGGGCACGGGCATAAGTGGTGAGCCAGCGCAGGCCCAGTGTCTCGCGGCGCTCGGGGCGCACTTCCATCGGCACCTGGTAGGTGGAACCACCCACACGGCGCGCCTTGACCTCAAGCACCGGCATGATGTTCTCCAGGGCTTTTTCAAAGCTCTCGAGCGGGTCGTTACCGGTCTTTTCCTTCACGATATCGAACGCATCGTAAACGATTTTCTGCGCGACGCCCTTTTTGCCGTCGTACATGATGTTGTTGATCAGACGTGTCACCATTTTGGAATTATACAAAGGATCCGCCAAAACGTCACGCTTTGCAATATTACCTCTTCTGGACATCTTTCTTCCCTCCTTCATAAAATGATATCATCGGTACTCGAAAGTAATAAAACTCCCGTACTGTCCCGCGAAAAGGTTACTCTATATGAATAAGCCTTCAAGGGGCATTGTACATTTCAGTGTTTTTTACTTTTTCGCGGCACCGGCCTTGGGGCGCTTCGCGCCATACTTGGAACGGGCCTGGCCACGGTTGGCAACACCCTGGGTATCGAGCGTACCGCGGATGATGTGGTAACGCACGCCCGGGAGGTCCTTAACACGGCCGCCACGAATCAGTACGACGCTGTGCTCCTGCAGGTTGTGGCCGATACCCGGAATGTACGAAGTAACTTCGATACCATTGGAGAGACGAACACGAGCGACCTTACGAAGAGCAGAGTTCGGCTTTTTCGGGGTCATGGTACGAACGGCGGTGCAAACGCCACGCTTTTGCGGGGAGTTCTGGTCCGTGTAAGCCTTCTTCTGGGAGTTGTAGCCTTTCAGAAGGGCAGGAGCCGTCGATTTCTTCACCAAGACCTCGCGGCCTTTGCGCACGAGCTGGTTAAAAGTAGGCATGATTTTCCTCCTTTCAAAAAATAATATCCGGGGAAAAAACTTCCCCTGTATGTGAAAGCGGCAAACCGCTTACCACCAAGGTTTCGGGGCGTCCAGGCTCGACAAAACGCGCCTGCGGCGCAACATTTACATTTTACACGGTTTGGATGGACCTGTCAACAGAAAGCACCGGTGAAATTCAGCATTTTGCATGATTTTTACACGTTTTTTCTGCATGTCCCCTTTTGCGCCTCAGATAAGGTAATTTTACCACATGCCGTCCCCCCGCTGCAATACTCTGTGACAGTGTTGCCGAAAAAAACGCGCACCAAACATACTGTCTCCGTTTGCCGCGCCGCTTTTTGGGCAACCTATGAAACAGAAGGAGGCATTCCCATGCTAAAAAAGATCAGCCGGGCGCGGCTGGACGCCCTGCGGCAGGGCTGGCTGGAAAGCCGCCGCCACCTGCCCGCCGCCCGTTTCGGCCCCCTTACTGCGCTGGACGACAGCCTCATTCGCCCGCACACGGGCTTCAACACACATCCTGACAAGAATGAGGTACTGCTTTATTATATTGCAAACGGTGAGCTGACCCACGGCGACAGCCTGAACAATCACAGTGTCCTGCGCCGGGGCGAAGCGCTGTGCCTGCACACGGGCACCGGGCTGCGGCACAGTGAGCTCAACCAGAGCAGCGCGCCGCTGCGTCTGGTCCGGATGGCTTTTTCGCCTGCACGGCCGGGCGGCGCACCCAACTATGGAGAGCAGCGCTTTTTGTGGGAAAACCGTGTGAACCGGTGGCTTTTGCTGGCCTGCGCCGCTCCAGAACCGGACAGCGGTCCACTGTTCCTCAGCGCGGATGCCAACGTCTATGCGGCAGACCTCACCTGCGAAGCCCGCCTCGCCTTTCCCATTGAGCCGGGGCGGCAGGTATATTTGCTGGTTGTGGAAGGTGCTGCCGAAGTGAACGGCATCGTGCTGGAGGACGGCGACGCGCTTTCTGCTTTTGGTGAACCGCTGCAGCTTTCCGCCCTTCCCCGCGCCCACATTCTTCTCGTAGAAGCGCCGCAGTATTGAGAGCGGTTCTCCCCGGTAGCGGCACACGCTCTGGCGCGGAAGCGCATTCCCTTCCGCCCGTCATCCACACACAAAAGACGCCCGCCGTTTGGCGGGCGTCTTTTCTGCTGTTTGGGAATGGGCCTTTACAGGTCCACCTCGTCCCCTGCCGCCAGCTCGGCTTCCACTTCGGGAATACCGGTACCGGCCGGGATAAGCTTGCCGATGATGACATTTTCCTTAAGACCCATGAGCGGGTCCACTTTGCCTTTGATGGCTGCATCGGTAAGCACGCGGGTGGTCTCCTGGAAAGAAGCGGCCGAGAGGAAGGAATCCGTGGCCAGGGACGCCTTGGTGATGCCCAGCAGGATACTGGTCGCACGGGCGGGCTTCAGGTCCGTCTCACCGGCGGCAACACGCGCCGCGATCTCCTCGTTGGCGTCGCGGAACTCGGATTTGTCCATGGACGAACCGACGATCAGCTTCGTGCTGCCCGCGTCCTCAATGCGCACCTTACGCATCATCTGCAGGACGATGACCTCAATGTGCTTATCGCAGATATCCACGCCCTGCAGGCGGTAGACCTTCTGCACCTCGCTGATGAGGTAGTTCTGCACGGCAATGGGCCCCTTGATGGCCAGGATATCCTGAGGATAGGCAAAACCCTCGGTGAGGATATCGCCCGGCTCCAGCTGCGCACCGTCCGCAATACGGATGCGCTGACCGAAGGGAATCAGGTAGCTCTTTTCAGCGGGCGCGCCGTTTTCGTCCACGCCCTCCACCACAACGTGCCGGTTTTTCTTGGAATCGTCGATGTGCGCGGTACCCGCGATTTCTGTCATGATAGCCAGATTCTTGGGACGGCGCGCCTCGAACAGCTCTTCAACACGCGGCAGGCCCTGCGTGATATCCTCCGCCGACGCAATGCCGCCCGTATGGAACGTACGCATGGTGAGCTGGGTGCCCGGTTCGCCGATGGACTGGGCAGCGATAATGCCCACAGCCTCGCCCATACCGACCAAGCGGCCGTTGGCCAGGTTCGCGCCGTAGCACTTGGAGCATACGCCGTGCTTGGAATCGCAGCACAGCACGCTGCGGATCTCCACTTCCTTGATGCCTGCGGCAACAACGGCCTTCGCATCGTCCTCGCTCATCATCTTGTCCTTGGAGACGAGCACTTCGCCCGTGGCCGGATCAAGGATGTCGTTCACCGCAAAACGGCCCTGGAGACGTTCCTCCAGCTTTTCGATCATCTCGTTGCCTTCGCGGATGTCGGAAACCATGATGCCCTGTGCCGCGCCGCAGTCCTCCTCGCGGATGATCACGTCCTGAGAGACGTCTACCAGACGGCGGGTCAGATAACCGGAGTCCGCAGTACGCAGAGCGGTATCTGCCAGACCCTTTCGGGCGCCCTTGCCGGCGATGAAGTATTCCAGAATATTCAGGCCCTCGCGATAGTTCGCGCGGATGGGGATCTCAATGGTCTTACCGGACGTGTTTGCAATCAGGCCGCGCATACCGGCCAGCTGGCGGATCTGAGCCATGGAGCCGCGGGCGCCGGAGTCTGCCATCATGAAGATGGGGTTGCGGGCATCCAGGTTTTCCTGCAGGGCGCTTGCCACGTCCTCGGTGGTCTTGCTCCAGACCTTGATCACGCCGTTATAGCGCTCCTCGTTGGAGATCAGGCCCTTGTTGTACTGCTTGGTGATCTTGCCGATCTGCTCCTCGGCAGATGCCAGCAATTCAGCCTTCTGGGGCGGGATCACCGCGTCCGAAACGGCTACGGTGACCGCGCCCTTCGTGGAATATTTGTAGCCCTGCGCCTTCACACGGTCCAGCATCTCGGCAGTGACGGACGTGCCGTGTACCTGGATGCAGCGGTCGATGATCTGGCCCAGTTTCTTTTTGTTGACGAGAAAATCCACCTCGAACAGGAAACGGTTCTCCGGAATGGAGCGGTCCACATAACCAAGGTCCTGGGGGATGGGCTGGTTGAAAATGATGCGGCCCACTGTGGTGTCGATGATTCGGCTGCGCTCTGTGCCGTCGATCTCCATGGTACGGCGCACCCTGATCTTGGCCTGCAGCGTGATAACGCCTTCCTGATAGGCCATGACGGCCTCGTTTTCGTCGCGGAACACCTTACCTTCGCCCTTGTCTCCGTCGTTGACCATGGTGAGGTAATAGCTGCCCAGTACCATATCCTGGGTAGGCACTGTGACGGGCTTGCCGTCAGCCGGCTTGAGCAGGTTGCCGGAAGCCAGCATCAGGCGTTTGGCCTCACGCTGCGCTTCTTCGGAAAGGGGCACGTGCACAGCCATCTGGTCGCCGTCAAAGTCCGCGTTGAACGCAGTGCAGACCAGCGGATGCAGCTTGATGGCGCGGCCTTCCACCAGCACCGGCTCGAACGCCTGGATGCCAAGGCGGTGCAGTGTCGGCGCACGGTTGAGCATAACGGGATGGCCCTTGATGACGGCTTCCAGAGAGTCCCACACTTCGGTGCGGGTGCGCTCCACCATCTTGCGGGCCGACTTGATGTTGTTGGCAATGCCCTTTTCCACTAGGTCCTTCATAACGAAGGGTTTGAACAGCTCCAGCGCCATTTCCTTGGGCAGACCGCACTGGTACATCTTCAGCTCCGGGCCGACGACGATAACCGAACGGCCGGAGTAGTCCACGCGCTTGCCCAGCAGGTTCTGGCGGAAGCGGCCCTGCTTGCCCTTGAGCATGTCGGACAGGCTCTTGAGCGGGCGGTTGTTGGGGCCGGTCACCGGACGGCCGCGGCGGCCGTTGTCGATGAGGGCGTCCACCGCCTCCTGCAGCATACGCTTTTCGTTGCGCACAATGATATCCGGAGCGCCCAGCTCCAGCAAACGCTTCAGACGGTTGTTGCGGTTGATGACGCGGCGGTACAGGTCGTTCAGGTCGGACGTGGCAAAACGTCCGCCGTCCAGCTGGACCATCGGGCGGATATCGGGCGGAATGACCGGGATGACGTCCATGATCATCCACTCCGGACGGTTGCCGGAGATGCGGAACGCCTCCACGACTTCCAGCCGCTTGAGCAGGCGCACGCGCTTTTGGCCGCCTGCTTCCTCCAGTTCCTGATGCAGCTCTTCGCTGAGCTTTTCCAAATCGATCTTCTCCAGCAGCTCCTTCACGGCCTCTGCGCCCATTGCTGCCTTGAACTCGTCCTCGTACCGCTCACGCATGTCGCGGTACTCTTTTTCGCTGAGCAGCTGCTTTTCCTCCAGAGGTGTGAAGCCGGGATCGGTCACGATATATGCGGCAAAGTACAGCACCTTTTCCAGCAGGCGAGGGCTGATATCCAGCATCAGGCCGATGCGGGACGGGATCCCCTTGAAATACCAGATATGCGAAACGGGCGCGGCCAGCTCGATATGGCCCATACGCTCGCGGCGCACCTTGGCGCGCGTCACTTCAACGCCGCAGCGGTCGCAGATCTTACCCTTGTAGCGGATGCGCTTGTACTTGCCGCAGTGGCATTCCCAGTCCTTCGTCGGCCCAAAAATGCGCTCACAGAACAGGCCGTCGCGCTCCGGTTTCAGGGTGCGGTAGTTGATGGTCTCGGGCTTTTTCACCTCGCCGTAGCTCCAGGCACGGATCTGATCCGGGGAGGCAAGACCGATCTTGATTGAATCAAAAGCGTTAAACTCCATGAAACGAACCCTTTCTTTCTCAATTTTTGAAGCGTGCCCCGCCGCCCCTCGCGGTGCGCGGCGGGCGGCGGGCCGGATGCGGATCAGATATCCTCGGGCAGATCGGCAAACAGGTCATCCGATTCCAGATCTTCCGGATTGGGTTCCTCATCTTCTTCTTCAAATTCGGCGTCCGCGTCGGCGTCTTCGATGCTGTAGTCGCCGGCGAGCTCGCTCTCCACCATCACGTCGTCGCCGAGCGCGAGGTCGGAATTGTCAAAGCCCATATCGTCGTCATCGTAATTCTGCTTGATGTCCACCTCGTTGCCGTCGGCGTCCTGTACGCGCATATCGAGGCCGAGGCTCTGCAGCTCCTTCATCAGCACGCGGAACGCCTCGGGAATGCCGGGCTTCGGCACGGGCTGACCCTTGACGATGGCTTCGTAGGTTTTAACACGGCCCACCACGTCGTCGGACTTCACCGTCAGGATCTCCTGCAGGGTATAGGCGGCGCCGTAAGCTTCCAGCGCCCACACCTCCATTTCGCCAAAGCGCTGGCCGCCGAACTGGGCCTTGCCGCCCAGAGGCTGCTGCGTTACAAGGCTGTACGGGCCGGTGGAGCGGGCGTGGATCTTATCGTCCACCAGATGGTGCAGCTTGAGGTAATACATATAGCCCACGGTAACGGGATTGTCAAAACGCTCGCCGGTGCGTCCGTCATAAACATAGCTCTTGCCGTCCTCGCGCTTACCGGTCTCACGGAACATCGCCCGGATGTCCTCCTCGTGGGCGCCGTCGAACACCGGCGTCATGACCTTCCAGCCCAGCGCCTTGGCGGCGTAGCCCAAATGGACCTCCAGCACCTGGCCGATGTTCATACGGGAGGGAACGCCCAGCGGGTTCAGCACAATGTCCAGCGGCGTGCCGTCCTCCAGGAACGGCATATCTTCCTGCGGCAGAATGCGGGATACAACGCCCTTGTTGCCGTGGCGGCCGGCCATCTTGTCGCCCACGCTGATCTTGCGCTTCTGGGCGATGTAGCAGCGTACCACCTGGCGCACGCCGGGCTGCAGCTCGTCGCAGTTCTCGGGTGTGAACACTTTCACATCCACGATGATTCCGTACTCACCGTGCGGCACACGCAGGGAAGTGTCGCGCACCTCGCGCGCTTTCTCTCCGAAAATGGCGCGCAGCAGGCGCTCCTCGGCCGTCAGCTCCGTCTCACCCTTGGGCGTGACCTTGCCGACGAGGATATCACCCGCGCCTACCTCGGCGCCGATGCGGATGATGCCGCGCTCGTCCAGGTCCTTCAGCGCGTCCTCGCCCACGTTGGGGATGTCGCGCGTGATCTCCTCGGGCCCGAGCTTCGTCTCGCGGCTTTCGATCTCGTATTCCTCGATGTGGATGGAAGTGTACACGTCCTCGCGGACGATCTTCTCATTGATAAGGACGGCGTCCTCGTAGTTGTAGCCCTCCCAGGTCATGAAGCCGATCAAGGCGTTCTTGCCCAGGCTGATCTCGCCGTTCTTCGTGGCGGGGCCGTCGGCCAGAACCTGGCCCTTGATGATCTTATCGCCCTTGCTGACGATGGGGCGCTGGTTGATGCAGGTGCCCTGGTTCGAGCGCATGAATTTGATGAGCTCGTATTCGTCCGTCGTCGTCTTGGACGTGCGCACCGTGATCTTATCGGCAGTCACACGCTCCACAATGCCGTCGTTTTTCGCCAGCACGCACACGCCGGAGTCGCACGCGGCCTTGTACTCCATGCCGGTGGCGACGATGGGCTGCTCGGTGACGAGCAGCGGTACCGCCTGACGCTGCATGTTCGAGCCCATGAGGGCGCGGTTTGCGTCGTCGTTCTCCAGGAACGGGATCATAGCCGTAGCTACGGACACAACCATCTTCGGGCTGACGTCCATGTAGTCCACGCGCTCTTTGTCGACCTCAAGGATCTCATCGCGCCAGCGGCTGGAAACACGGGGACGGACAAAACGTCCCTCGCTGTCCAACTGCTCGTTGGCCTGCGCTACGATGAACTCATCCTCCACATCGGCGGTCATATAGACCACTTCATCGGTAACAACGCCAGTGGCCTTGTCCACCTTGCGGTACGGCGCTTCGATAAAGCCGTACTCATTGATCTTGGCGAACGTGGCCAGATAGGAAATCAGGCCGATGTTCGGACCTTCCGGCGTCTCGATGGGGCACATGCGGCCGTAATGGGAATAGTGTACGTCGCGGACCTCGAAGCCTGCGCGGTCACGGGACAGGCCGCCGGGGCCGAGAGCCGACAGACGGCGTTTGTGCGTCAGCTCTGCCAGCGGGTTGTTCTGATCCATGAACTGGGACAGCGGCGAGGAGCCAAAGAACTCCTTGATGGATGCCACCACCGGACGGATGTTGATGAGCGCCTGCGGCGTCACCACTTCCATGTCCTGGGCCTGCAGCGTCATGCGCTCACGGATGACGCGCTCCATGCGGGAAAAGCCGATGCGGAACTGGTTCTGCAGCAGCTCGCCCACACTGCGGATCCGGCGGTTGCCCAGATGGTCGATGTCGTCCACCGTGCCCACGCCGTGGCCCAGGCCGTTCAAGTAGTTGATGGATGCGAAAATATCATCCACGGTGACTGTTTTGCTGATGAGACGGTCACGGTTTTTCTCCAGCAGCTCCCTCTGCTCGTCCACATCGCTGGTCTCGTCCAGGATGGCGCGCAGTTCGCTGAAATTGACGCGCTCGTTGATGCCGCATTCGGTTGCGTCAAAGGAGAGGAAATCGTTGGCGGCAACCGTGCCGTTGGAGATGACCTTGATCTCCTTGTCGTCCAGCGCCAGATACACCAGGCTCACGCCCGATTTTTCGGCGGCCATGGCAGTTTCCGCACTGATCTTTTCGCCGGCAGCGCACAGCAGCTCGCCCGTCAGGGGGGCCACGATATCACGGGCGGCCACAAAGCCCTGAATGCGGCGGCCGATGGCCAGCTTCTTGTTCATCTTATAGCGGCCGAAGCGGGAAAGGTCATACCGGCGCGGGTCAAAAAACAAACCGTTGATGTGGCTGGACGCGCTCTCCACCGTGGGAGGCTCGCCCGGACGCAGCTTGCGGTACGTCTCCAGCAGGCCTTCTTCCTCGCTCTTGGTGGAATCTTTTGCGATGGTGGCCTCAATGCGCTCGTCCTCGCCGAAGAAATCACGGATCTTCGCGTCGTCACCCAGGCCCAGCGCACGGATGAACACCGTCACAGGGATCTTGCGGTTCTTATCGATGCGCACATAGAAAACGTCGTTGGCATCCGTTTCGTATTCCAGCCACGCGCCGCGGTTGGGGTTCAGCGTGGCGGTGAACAGTTCCTTGCCCGTCTTGTCGTAGCTCTTGCCGAAATACACGCCCGGGGAACGGACGAGCTGAGAGACGATAACACGCTCGGCGCCGTTGATGATGAAGGTGCCGGAATCCGTCATGAGCGGAAAATCGCCCATGAAGATCTCCTGCTCCTTCACTTCGCCGGTCTCCTTGTTCAGCAGACGCGCTTTCACGCGAAGCGGGGCCGCATAGGTGACGTCGCGCTCCTTGCACTCCTTGATGGAGTACTTGGGCTCGGAATCCAGCCGGTAGTCGATAAAGTCGAGCACCAGGTTGCCGGTGTAGTCTTCGATCGTCGAAATGTCCCGGAAGACCTCTTTCAGGCCCTCTTTGAGAAACCACTGGTATGAGTTCTTCTGCACCTCGATCAGGTTCGGCATGTCGATGACTTCGTCGATGCGCGAGAAGCTCATGCGTTCGGTTTTGCCAAGTTGTACGGGCTTGACTTTCACCATAAGTTGCGACCACTCCTTAATTCATCTATATTAAGCCTTGCAAAAAATGACGCAAAACGGCTTTGGCACCCCTCCGATTTTCAGCAACTTGCACAAAAAAATTGTAACAGTTTTGCGCTCAGAGACATACCAAGCCATTATGATACATTTAAGCATTATAATACGGTTTTTACAAGCCGTCAAGGGGAACCCGGAAAAAAGAGGAAAAGAAAAAACCACACTTGGCACGCACGGCGCCGTGTGTGATTTTCGCTTCTTACTTGCCGGCCGGTTCCTCCAACAGCATCTGGAAGTTGACGGCAGCGAGCTGCTCGTTGATGCTTTTGCTGATATCGTGAAACACCTTTTGGAATGTACAGCAGCCGGACGCGCCGCGGTTGCACTCCCCCGCGCCGCCCTCGCCCACACAGCGGGAAAGCCTATACGGCCCTTCCACCGCGTCAATGACGTCCTTGAGTGTGATCTCGCTGGCGGGGCGTGCCAGCTCATAGCCGCCGCGGTTGCCCTTGTAGCTTTCCACAATGCCGCTGCTCACCAGCTTGCCCAATATCTTCAGGGAAAAGCGCAGCGTCACGCACATTTCTTCGCTGATGCCGCGCGCGTCGCGCCGCGTGCCGCACTTTGCAAGGCAGTAGACGATGCGCACCGCGTAATCGGATTCCTGTGTGATATGCATAAACCGCTCCTTGAACTATACCGTTTTACTGTATTTAAAGGATACCGCAACCGGGCGCTTTTGTCAAGCGCGTTTCCTGTGCCGCAGCGGCGGTGCAAAAACAGCGCGGCTCCGGTTTTGCCGGGCCGCACTGTTCAAAGTCCACTCTATCCATTCTATATGTACGCCCGGTCCTGCCATTGAGACAGCGGCAAAGGCGGGGGCCGCATCAGTCCAGGAAATCGCGCAGCTTCTTGGAACGGCTGGGGTGGCGCAGCTTACGCAGCGCCTTGGCCTCGATCTGACGGATGCGTTCGCGCGTGACGTTGAACTCCTTGCCCACTTCCTCCAGCGTACGGGGACGGCCGTCCTCCAGGCCGAAGCGCAGGCGCAGCACCTTTTCCTCCCGGGGCGTAAGGCTTTTCAGCACGCCGGAGAGCTGCTCCTTCAAAAGCGTGTGGCTGGCCGCCTCGGCGGGGACGGGCGCATCCTCGTCGGGAATAAAATCACCCAAGTGGCTGTCCTCTTCCTCGCCGATGGGCGTCTCCAGGCTCACCGGCTCCTGCGCTACGCGCATGATCTCCCGCACCTTATCCACGGGCATGTCCAACTCCTCCGCGATCTCGTCTGCCGTCGGCTCATGGCCGTTGCGGTGCAGCAGCTGGCTGGACACCTTTTTCACCTTATTGATCGTCTCCACCATATGCACCGGGATGCGGATGGTGCGCGCCTGATCCGCAATGGCGCGTGTGATAGCCTGGCGGATCCACCATGTGGCGTATGTGGAAAATTTGAAGCCCTTGGTATGGTCAAACTTTTCCACGGCCTTGATAAGGCCCAGGTTGCCCTCCTGGATAAGGTCCAGAAACTGCATGCCGCGGCCCACATAGCGTTTGGCAATGGAGACCACAAGACGCAGGTTCGCCTCGGACAGGCGCTGCTTCGCCTTTTCGCCCTCAGGGCCGCCTGCCTGTATCTTCAGCGCCAGATTGATCTCCTCTTCCGGAGAGAGCAGCGGCACGCGTCCGATCTCCTTCAGGTACACCTTGACAGGATCGTCGATGTTGACTCCCTCGGCGGACAGCGCACTCTCCAGCACGTCCACAGTGTCCTCCGTCAGCGTGAATTCCTCCACGTCGGCGTCCGGTTCGTCCACGATCTCGATGTTGTTCGCATCCAATGCCTCATAGAGCTTATCCACAAGCTCCACTTCAAAGCCGATTTCCTCCAGCGCGTCGTTGATTTCCTTCGTCGTCACCTTCTGGTTGCGCTTGCCCAGCTCCACAAGGTTCATGATGATGTTCTTTTTTTCTCCCATGTTGTGTACTCCCTACTCTATTCCTGTGATTCGGCCGTGCGGCCGCGCATTGCGTGCGCCGCGCTATGTTTTTTTATCCTTTAAAGCCTGCAGGTAATCCGCAAGCTCGGCGGCTGTTCTTCCGCCCGCCGTACTGCTGACGGGCTGGCTGTGCTCGATACGGTCCAGATACAACTCTACGTCTTGAGCGCTCAGCCCGATGTCGTAGTTCTGCGCGAGAACGCGGCTGATGAGCGAGACCGTTTCCTCCGGCAATTCTTCGCTGAGGGCCGAGAGGTCCAGATATTCACCCTTTGCGCCTTTCTCGCATAAAAGCGTGTATGCCCGGCCCAGGCCCGCGTCCAGAAACGTGCCGCCGCTCACCCGCGGCGCGGCCAGCCGGATATAGTCCGGATTCTTGAGGATCGCCGCCACGAGCTGCTGCTCGGCAAACGCGACGCCCAGCGCCTTTTGGCCGCCCTGGCTGTACGGCACATTGATGCGCCCGCCCGCGCCTTCTTCCAAAAGGCGGCGCTCCCGTTCCTTTTCCGCCCGCCGCCCGCGCGCCCGGATGGCCGCGTCCAGCTGGTTGAGGATTGCGGGCTTCGCCACATCCGTTTCTTCTGCCAGCCGCCCGGCGTACACATCCCGTTCCGTGGGCGTGATGCGGCCGGCCAGCACGCCGATCGCGTCCTTGATATAATTCAGCCGGCCATCCGGTGTGGCGATGTCGTATTTCCCCTTTGCCTGCAAAAGCTCATACTCGATGGCGTTGTTGGAGCCGTTCAGAAGCATCTCAAACCGTTCCGCCCCAAATTTTTTGATGAATTCGTCCGGGTCTTTGGCGTCGGGGATATTAAGCACCGATATTTTGAGCGGCGAGGCCGACAGCAGGCTGATAGCTCGCCGTGTCGCCTTCTGCCCGGCTTCATCGGAATCGTAGCAGAGCACGACCTCATCCGCATATTCGGACAATATCTTCACCTGCTCCGCTGTCAGCGCCGTGCCGCAGCCTGCCACCGCTGTGGTAAAGCCCGCCTGATGCATGGAAATCGCATCCAGATTGCCCTCGCACAGGATATACCGCCGCGTCTGGGATTTTTTTGCAAAGTTGAGGGCAAACAGCGTGCGGCTCTTCTTGTACACCAGCGTCTCGGGGCTGTTCACATATTTGCCGCCGGGCTGCTCAGGGTCCAGCTTGCGGCCGCTGAAAGCAATAACGTTGCCCCGCAGGTCAAAAATAGGGATCATAACGCGGTGGCGGAAAAAATCGAAAGTGCCGCCCTTTTCACTGCGTTTGATGAGGCCCGCTGCCAAAAGCTCGTCCTCCGTATAGCCCAGGCTTTTCAGATGATCCCGCGTCTCTCGGAAGCTGTCCGGCGCGTATCCCAGGCCAAAGCGCTTGATGGTCGCGTCGGAAAGGCCGCGCCCGCGCCAGTACGCCCGTCCGACGCGCCCGGCGTCCGAATTCAAACGCGAAAAATAGAAGCGCGCCGCGTCCTTGTTGATGGAGATGATCCGGCTGCGCAGGCGGCCGGTCTGGTCATCCTCCTCCGGAAGCGCCATACCGGCGCGTCCCGCAAGGAATTTGACGGCCTCTATGTAATCAACATTGTTGATTTTTTTGATAAAGGTGATGACGTCGCCGCCCGCGCCGCAGCCAAAGCAGTAAAACGACTGCGTCTCGGGATATACGACAAAGGACGGCGTTTTTTCATTGTGGAACGGGCACAGCCCGGTATGGGTGCGGCCGCGGTGCCGCAGCTGTACATAGCTCTGCACCACGTCCACGATATCGCTGCGCTGCACCAGTTCTGTGATATAATCGCGCGGGATCATCCTGCCGCCCCCTTCCGTTATCTCCTGCGCCGCGCCGGCGCCATTGCATTAATATTTCACGTCTTCGCCGCCATGACCCGTGTACGATGAAACCACAGGCCTGCCGGACGCATCCAGCAGCGGCGTAAGCCCTGCGCCGTAGCCCTCGCCCATGAACAGGTACTCCACTCCTGTCTCCCTGTCCCGCAGGATACGGAAATAGGCGCCAAAGCCGCTGCCCTGCTTATAGATCACTTCAAACCGTTTTTCGTCCATAACGCTCCTTTCCCCGCATCACAGTATCTGCCACTTCTGCGGCACGAACAGCGATTCGAACGTGCTGGTGGCGTATTCGTCGCTCATCCCGGAGATATAATCCGTCACGGCGCGGTCCACGCCCTCCTGCCACATGATATACAGGAAAGCCTGCGGCATATGCGTGGGCGTATCCTTAAAATATGCGTACAGCTCACGGATGAGCTTGTCCACTTTCTGCTCTTCCTTTTTCGCCACCTTGTCCACATACACGGTGCTGTACATAAAGTCGTGCAGCGCCTCGTAAGCGGCGGCCCGCTCGGCATCCATTCCGATATCTTCGGCCCCGTGCTCCACGATGGCCATGATCAGCGAGGTGATCCGTTCAGATTTCGTGCTCCCCAGCACGGAGGTGATCTCCGCCGGGATATCCTCGTTGCGCAGAACGCCCGCCGTCACCGCGTCCTCGATATCGTGGTTCATATAGGCGATATGATCCGCAAAGCGGACAACGCGCCCCTCCCTCGTAGCGGCCCACTCACCGCGTGTGTGAGTGACGATGCCGTTGAGCACCTCCCACGTCAGGTTGAGGCCGCTGCCATCCTTTTCCAGCTTCGTCACCACGCGCACACTCTGCTCATAGTGCTTGAAGCCGCCGGGGCAGAGCCGGTTCAGCGCGCGCTCACCCGCATGGCCGAAAGGCGTGTGGCCCAGATCATGCGCCAGTGCAATGGCTTCGGTGAGGTCCTCGTTCAGGCGCAGGGCCCGTGCAATGGTCCGCGCGATCTGGCTCACTTCCAGCGTGTGCGTCAAACGCGTGCGGTAATGGTCGCCCTCCGGCGAAAGGAACACCTGCGTCTTCTGCTTCAGCCTGCGGAATGCCTTGCAATGGATGATGCGGTCCCGGTCCCGCTGAAAGCAGGGCCGCAGCGGGCATGGTTTTTCGGGTACGGCCCGCCCCCGGCTGTTCTCGCTCAATGTTGCAAACGGAGACAGCGTTATCCGCTCAACCTCCTCCGTGCGCTCCCGTACCGTCATCAGCCAGCCCCCTTTTCCGCACAGCGTGCCCCACATGCTTTCGGCCGCCGCTGTCTTTCATGGTTCCAAAAATTCGGCGTCATATACACTATACGACAAAGGCTCCGGTTTCCCTTTAAAATTTTAAGAAAATTTTCAGAAAGGGGCAAAATAGGGTTTGGAAAACATAATATCCGCGCTGCCCCGGCAAAGCTCCTGCAATTTCGGCAAAAGCTGCGTTTCACCGCCTGCCAGCATCACAAAGGGCAGCGTTACCCTGTCGGCGAACTGCACCTCCTCCAGCCGAGCGCCCGCGTCGGCCAGCAGCCGCTGCGCCAGCTCGTACAATGGATATTCCACCCGCAAAACGCCCCGCACGCACACCTGTACCGTCACCTGCTTTGCCGCCGCCAGAACGGCGTTTGCCGCCGCTGTATAGGCGCGCACCAGCCCGCCAGTGCCCAACAGCGTACCGCCGAAATAGCGCGTCGTCACAACGATGCAGTCCACAAGGCCCGCGTGGCGGATAGCCTCCAGCGTGGGCAGGCCGGAGGTCTTGGCCGGCTCCCCGTCGTCGGAATAACGCATGCGCGCGCCGTCCCGCAGAATGTATGCGTAAACATTGTGGTTGGCCGTACGGTGCTTTGCCCGTATCCCGTTCAAAAAAGCCAGCGCCTTTTCCTCTGTGTCCGCAAAGGCCGCGTGGGCGATAAATTCAGATTTTTTCTCCTCGATGCGCGCCTGCGCCGTGCCCTGTATCGTCTTATATGCTTCCATCATCCGCCCCCTCCAGCCGCCGCAGGAGCACTTGCGCGTCCCGCCGGTTTTTCAGTGTGACGCACCTCACCTCCGGGTGCGCAGCCAGCAGCGCCTTCACATGTGTGCCGTCCCGCTTCGGGAAGTCCCACACCCAGCGCAGAAAGCTCAGGTCGAACCGCTCCGGGCACCCCGCGCCCATATCCGGGCGCACGCGGCCGTGCGTTGTCCATACGCGCCGCAGCACGCCCGCCAGGCACACGGCCCGGGAATAGTCCAAATAAACCGCGGCCTGCGCGCGGGAGAGCCGCAGTTCCAGCGAGCTTCCGAAGTTCCCGTCGATGATCCACGCATCCTTCGCGATCTCGTTTTCCACCGTGCGCCGCCACGCCGCACGCTCCATGGCCACCCAGCCGGGCTGCCAGTACAAGCCGTCCAGATGCACCACCGGAAGGCCCGTGGCCGCCCCCAAACGGCGCGCCAGCGTGCTTTTGCCCGCGCCGCCGCAGCCCAGGATCAGGATTCGTTTCGCTTCGCCCAATTCCATTCTTTTTCTCCCAAACAGCAACAAAACAAAGGGCGGTTCGCTTGAAACCGCCCTTTGTAAGGAACCTATTATTCGCCCAGATTGAAACGCTTTTTGAAGCGGTCCACGCGTCCGCCGGTATCAACCAGCTTCTGCTTGCCGGTGTAGAACGGATGGCACTTGTTGCAAACCTCGACGTGGATCTCCTTCTTCGTGGAGCGGGTCGTGAACGTGTTGCCGCAGGCACAGGTGATCACCGCTTCCTCGTACTTCGGATGGATGCCCTCTTTCACTTGTATTCACCTCTTTCTGGTTTATGACATTGGGGGCCATGCTTAATACATGCGCCCATCACAACCTTCAATAGGAGGCTACCAGCGTGCGCCATCCTGTGCGCACGGAGCAGCCATCGGAACGATTGCCCTCATATTTTACCACGTTCCCGAGGGAAATGCAAGCGGTATTTGTCCGCTTATTTCAGAAGCGGCTCCACAGCGGCGGCCAGCGCTTTTTGCTGTGCCTCGGCCTCGGCAAGGTCTTTGCCCAGCGTGGTAAAGTAGGTCTTGATCTTCGGTTCGGTACCCGAGGGGCGCACCACTACACTGGCGCCGCCCGCCAGTGTGTAGATGAGCACGTTGGCCGCCGGCAGCTCGATAGGCTCCGTTTTGCCCGTGGCTACGTCCGTTTTGGTGCGTGCCTTGTAGTCTGCCACCGTTACGACCTTGTATCCCGCAAATTCCGCCGGCGGGTTCTCCCGCAGCTTTGTCATGATGCCCGCCATGGTCTCCATGCCGGACAGGCCCGGGAATTCATAGCTGTTCACTTTGTTCAGGTAACGGCCATACTCGGCGTAAATGCGCTCCAGCTCCTCCTTGATGGACGAGCCGATGCTGCGGTAATAGGCCGCCATTTCGCAGATGAGCATGGAGCCTACGACGGCATCCTTGTCACGTACATAGCTGCCCGCCAGGTAGCCGTAGCTCTCCTCAAAGCCGAAGATAAAGCGCTCCACCTCGCCTGCGGCCTCCAGCCCGGCGATCTGGTCGCCGATCCATTTGAAGCCCGTAAGCACATTTCGGCATTCCACCCCGTAATGCGCGGCCACAACGTCCGCCAGCGGCGTGGAGACGATGGATTTAACGCACACCGGGGCTTTGGGCATGGTGCCGTTCTCGGTGCGGCCCTTGCAGATATAATCCAGCAGCAGCACGCCCACCTCGTTGCCGGAAAGCAGCTGATAGCTGCCGTCCTTACAGCGCACGGCAATGCCCACGCGGTCGGCGTCCGGGTCGGTGGCAAGCATCAGATCCGCGCCGGATTTTTCCGCCAGCGCAAGGCCCAGGGCCAGCGCCTCACGAATCTCGGGGTTGGGATACGGGCAAGTGGGGAAATTACCGTCCGGATACTGCTGCTCGGGCACAATGGTGATATCCGTAATGCCGATATCCCCCAGCACGCGGGTGACAGGCACGAGGCCCGAACCGTTCAACGGCGAATACACCAGCTTCAGCCCCGCGGTTTTGCACAAACCCGGGCGAACGCTCTGGGCCTTGATGTTCTCATACAGCGCCTCGATGGTGTCCTGGCCGATGTACTCGATGCCGCCCTGCTCCAGTGCCGCGTCGAAATCCGCCAGCCTGATGCCCGCGAAAATATCGGTGGCCTGCATCTCGGCATAGACCGCGTCGGCGGCTTCGCTGGTCATCTGGCAGCCGTCCGGCCCGTAGGCCTTATAGCCGTTGTATTTGGCCGGGTTGTGGCTGGCCGTCACCATGATGCCGGCGTCGCAGTGCAGATGGCGCGTGGCAAAGCTGAGCGCCGGAACGGGCATCAGCTCCTTGTAAAGATACGCCTTGACGCCGTTGCCTGCCAGCACGCGCGCGGCCTCCCGCGCAAACACGTCGCTTTTGATGCGGCTGTCGTAGGAGATGGCAACGCTTTTTTTGCCGCCCTGCTTGTTCAGATAATTTGCCAAACCCTGCGTGGCCTTACGCACCATATAGATGTTCATGCGGTTCGTGCCCGCACCCAGCACGCCGCGCAGGCCCGCGGTGCCGAACTCCAGCTCCACCGCGAAACGGTCCTGTATCTCTGCGTCAATGCCCTGAATGCTGAGCAGCTCGGGCTTCAGGTCCTTATCCTCCAGTTCGGCGGCAAGCCACCGTTCATATTCCTGCTGATACATCAATATGCCCCCGCTTTCCGGGAAAGCTGCGCTTCCCCTTTTCAGTCTCAGGCGGCCGAAGCGCCGCGCGGCGTGCCGCCTTTTATACTTCTTATCATAAGCCATGGGCCTGGGCCTGTCAATTCGCACTTGTACAAAAATGACGCGCAAGTTATACTAAAAACACACCCATATGGGCGTACCGGCGCGAAGTGCGGCGGAAAACGGCGAAAGGCGGCGGAAGGATGTTTGCAAGGATCAACAGCCTGGGCGTATATGCGCTGAATGGCTTCAGTGTGAGCGTGGAGGCGGATATCAGCGGCGGACTGCCTCAATTCACCATCGTGGGCCTGCCGGACAGCGCTGTGCGTGAGGCCACGGACCGCGTGCGCAGCGCGCTGAAAAACCTGTCCTTCGTCTGGCCCGTCAGCCGGATCACCGTCAATCTCGCTCCCGGCGATATCCGCAAGACCGGCCCTGTGTACGACCTGCCTGTTCTTCTTGCCATTCTGGCTGCCTCCGGGCAGCTGCCCGTCCCCGGCCCGGAGGACGCCTTCATCGGCGAGCTTTCGCTGGACGGCGGCGTGCGCAGTGTGACGGGCGTGCTGCCCATGGCGCTGGCCGCGGTGCAGCAGGGCGTGCGCCGCCTGTTCGTTCCCGCCGAAAACGCGGCCGAGGCCGCGGCAGCCGGCGCGCTTTGTGTTTACCCTGTCCATACGGCGCTGGACGCAGTGCGCCATTTGACGGGCGAAGCGCCCATAGAACCGGCACAGCCCGCGGCCTTTGCACCCGGCGGGCCCCGGGACGTACCGGACTTTGCAGATGTCCGGGGCCAGCTGGAGGCCCGGCGCGCCATGGAGATCGCCGCCGCCGGCGGCCACAATATTTTATTGATCGGCGCGCCGGGCACGGGAAAATCCATGCTGGCCAAACGTCTGCCGGGCATTCTGCCGCCGCTCTCCCGCACGGAGGCTGTGGAGACGACGAAGGTATATTCTGTGGCGGGCATGCTGCCCCGCGGCAGCGGGCTTGTGAGCCACCGCCCGTTCCGCGCGCCGCATCATTCGGTAAGTGCGGCGGGCCTTGTGGGCGGCGGCAGCACGCCGCGTCCCGGCGAGGTAAGCCTCGCACACAACGGCGTCCTGTTTTTGGATGAGCTGCCCGAATTTCACCGCGACGCTCTGGAGATCCTGCGCCAGCCGCTGGAGGACGGCACGGTCACCGTCAGCCGCGTGGCGGGCAGCGCGTCATTCCCCAGCAGCATCATGCTGGCCGCCGCCATGAATCCCTGCCCATGCGGCTATTTTGGGCACCCCACCCGCGCGTGCAGCTGCACGCCCTATGCCATTGAGCGCTATCTGCAGCGCGTTTCCGGTCCGCTGCTGGATCGGATCGACCTTCATGTAGAGGTCGCGCCCGTGGAATACGCCGACCTTGCCGGAGATTCGAGCGGCGAGAGCAGCGCAGCGATCCTGCGGCGCGTACTGGCAGCCCGCGCCGTGCAGGACACCCGCTATAAAGGTACGGGCGTCACCTGCAATGCGCGCCTTCCCAGCGCGATGCTGCGCCGCGTATGCCGCCTTGCGCCGGACGCCGACCGTGTGCTGCGCGGCGCCTTTGAGCGCATGGGCCTTTCCGCCCGCGCTTACGACAGGGTGCTGAAGGTGAGCCGCACCATCGCGGACCTTGCGGGCAGCGAACGCATCGAAGCAGAGCATGTGCGCGAGGCCGTGCAGTACCGGAATCTGGACCGCAAATACTGGTATACGGCGTAAAACATCCGCAGGAGGCAATGTATATGATCGGACTCGCATTTTTTCTCATCGGCGCCGCCATTGCGGCAGGCTTCATTGTGCTGGGCTGGAAAATGGCCTGCAAAGCGCAGGAGCAGGATGAAAAGAAAAACCCAAAATGACCTCAGGCCGTTTTCGAAAGCGGCCTGCCCGGGCAGAGCGTTATAGACATATGAAAAAATCAAAGCGGCGGAACGCATCTCCTCGTTCCGCCGCTTTGATTTTGCTTCATTACTTCTGCTGCTCGGCCACGATCATCACATGCGTAGCGCTCTGATATGCCAGCAGGATCACATCATTCGGGTCGTCCTCGCTCTGGAGCGAGAAACACACCCAGCTCTCATCCAGCGTGGGGCGCGCCGCCTCAATGAGCGCCGCGTCGGCCTGTGTGGTAGAAGCATCCGCCAGCTGCGCGTCGATCACCGCGTCAAAACGCGCCTGCATATCCGCCGCGGGCGTCTCCCATTTGGCCAGGATATCCGCCACGTCTTTTTCATAGGTCAGCTTCGCAAAGCTGTAACCTCTGCCGTCTGCAATATGCTCCGCAGACTCCTTGGAAAAACCCGCGGGCAGCGCGGCGTGCCAGCGCTCTACCATACCGGCGCTCAGCGGGTCGTCGCTGGCCTGTACGCCGGTATTGCGGTTCACCAGATAAAAAATCCCCGCCAGCACCAGCAACAGCGCCAGGCATAGGTATGTCATCGTACGGGAGGATGGTTTTTTCATTGGTCTTTTTCACGGCCGCCCGCGGCCGCCCTTCTCCTTTTTTATTCTTTCCGGCCACCGGCCGGCTCATCCATTGCCGCCCATGCCGCCAAAAGTGAAGCGGAAGGTTTCGCCCTTCTCCAGCGCCACATGGTATTCGGCATGGGGTCCGGCGCCCCAGGTGTTGTCGCCCGCAACGCCCAACTGCCCTTTTGCACAGCGTACCACGGTTTTGACCTTTGGCGGCAACTCGTACTGGCGGCGGGCGTTCTCCACTTCGTGCGGAGTATACGGCAGCGCACTGAGCATAAAGCCATTCCCGGCAAGGCACAGCCCGAAGCCCGCGGCGTCGGTAACGGCGGCAGCCTGCACGCCTGTGCGCGCGCCGCTCTCCTGCGGGTTGAAATAAGGCTGCAGCGCCGTGTGTGCGTCAAAGCCGAACAGCCCCATGTGTGCGCCGCTGGTAAAATCCGAATACGTCTCGCCCGGTCCCATACCATAATAGGCAACGTTGCGGTACTCGGCAGGCAGTGTCAGCATCAGGCCGAATTCCGGCACGCTCTCCACGGCCTTTCCTTTCCATTTCAGCGCAGCCTCCACCTTTCCATCCCCTGTGATGGTATAGGTGACATTTGCCCGCGCGCCGCCGGGAAGCGCATACTTTGCGTGGATGCGCACGGACGTCCCGTCCGTCTCTGCCTTTGCCCTGCGCAGTTTTGCATACAGCCCGGCCGTTTTGAAGGGCAGGTGCGCAAGCTCCATACCCGCGGCGGTGTCGTTGTCTGTCGGCGCGCGCCAGAAGTTGAGCGCAATGGGGCGCTGCAGCAGTTCGCGGCCTTTCCAGCGATACGAGATAACGCTGCCCTGAGCGTTCTTCGTAAACAGCAGGCTGAAATCTCTGCCGTGAACGCCGATATTGCAGTCGCCCTCCACCAGCGTGACCGGCAGCGTACAGGGCTTTTCCGGCGCCTTCCGGGAAATATGCCACTGCCCGAAGGCCACACAATGGCCCTTCGCGGCCCAACGGGCATTCTCCCGCAGGCACAGCGACGCATCCACGGTATACTCGCCCGGCGCCTGCGGAACGGCAAAGGGCAGCTCCGCGCGCGCCGTCTCGCCGGGAACAGCCTGCAGGCTGCATTCGCCGCTTTTCACCCGCGCGCCATTCTTCGTCAGCTCCACCAGCAGCACATAGTCCGCCGTATCCGTGAACAGGGATTTGTTTTTCACGGTAACGCCCGTCTCGTCGGGCAGGATATCGAAATCCTGGTAGCAGCCCTTCGCCTGGGCAAGTTTTGGCGTGGGCGTGCGGTCGGCGAACAGCAGGCCGTTTCCCACGAATTCAAAATCCGACGGGCGGTCTCCGAAGTCTCCGCCGCAGGCGAGGCAGCGTTCGCCCAGGCAGTTGTCCGTTTCAATCCCCTGGTCCACCCAGTCCCAGATAAATCCGCCCTGATATTGAGGGATGACGTCTGTCATACGGGTGTAACGGTCCATCGCGCCGCAGGAATTCCCCATGGCATGCATGTATTCGCACATAATAAAGGGCTTTTCCGGATGTTTTTCAAGGAAAGCGGCCACATCAGCGGCCGGGGTATACATCTGGCTCTCCATATCGCTGGTATCAGGGTAACGCCTGTCATGGAACACTCCCTCGTAATGCACCAGCCGGGTGGGGTCCGTTTCGCGGAAAAAGCGGCTCATTTCGTAGATGTCCCTGCCTCCGAAGCTCTCGTTGCCGCAGCTCCAGATGAGCACAGAGGCATGGTTTTTATCCCGTTGGAGCATACTGTTTGCCCGGTCAAGCACAGCGCCCAGCCACTCCGGCCTGTCGCCGGGAAGCGCGCTCTCCGCTCCGTCCGGCCGTTGCCACGTGCCGTGCGTCTCCAGGTTCGTCTCGTCGATCACATAAAGGCCGTACTCGTCGCACAGGTCATACCATTCCGTGCGGTTGGGATAATGGCTGGTGCGCACGGCGTTGATATTGTTCTGCTTCATGGCCCGCACATCGCTCACCATATCCTCCATCGTTACGGCTCGGCCCGTGCGGCAGTTCCACTCATGGCGGTTCACGCCCTTGAACACGATGCGCCTGCCGTTGAGCAGCATCAGGCCGTCCCGCAGCTCAAACCTGCGGAAGCCGGCCTTTCCGCGCACGGTCTCCAGAAGATGGCCGGCCGCGTCGGTAAGCGTTACCTCATAGGTGTAAAGCTCCGGCGCCTCGGCGCTCCACAGACGCGGGCGTTCCACGGGCAGCTCCAACACCGCATGCCCGCCCGTCACAGGGGCCAGCACCGTTTTTCCGTCCAGCGTCAGCGTCGCCTCGCCCACGCACATTCCCTCCAGCTTCAGCTCCGCACGCAGCGTACCCGCAGCAAGATCTTCTGAAAGCTGCGGCTTGACCCACAGGTCCGCCAGATGGGTCTGCGCTTTCGTGAACAGCGCCACACTGCGGAAAATACCGGACATGCGCCAGAAATCCTGGTCCTCCAGCCAGCTTGCGGAGGAAAAGCGGTATACGCGCACTGCCAGGCGGTTTTCGCCGTCCCGGTGCACAGCTGGCGTGAGGTCGAATTCCGCGGGTGTGAAGCTGTCCTCACTGTAACCGATGAACACGCCGTTGCACCATACCGCAAACGCCGTTTCCACGCCGTCGAAGCGCACGCAAACAGGGCCATCCCAGCTTTGGGGCACAGCAAAACCGCGCACATAGCATCCCACAGGATTATACCGCTCCGGCACGGCAGGAGGCTCCAGTCTCTCGTGGCCGTCCCAGGGATATTGGGTATTGACATAATGGGGCGTACCGTACTTCCCGCCGCCCTGAAGCTGGATATAGCCCGGCACCGCGATTTCGTCCCAGCCGGAAACGTCATATCCCTCCCTGTAAAATTCCTGCGGAGAGGCGCCCGGCGTCTGTGCATAAAAAAACTTCCACGCGCCGTCCAGCGTCTGCTCCAGCGGCGCGCCGTCCGCGCCCCGCACCATATAAGATGCATGAGCCGGCAGACGGTTCACTTGAAACACCTGCGGGTCTGTCAGCCATTTCGGGTCGAATTCCATGGGATGCCTCCTTGTGAAATTTCTTATTCCCGGCCGCCGGGGCTCACACGGCGCCAAAAGCGCCGCCCGGCGGTCGCATCGTGTGTTTCACGGCCTGTACTGCTGCGCGGGCCGATATTTTTATTGTACCTTTTTCCCTGTGCTGTGGCAACGCCTGTGCAATGTTTTTTAATGTATTATTGTTGCCCGTCTCTTCTTTGCCTGGCAAAAAGCGCTCCTGTCTCCTGTGCTGTGAAGCTCTCCCGCGCGCCTTTCTTGCATCGGCACTGCGGCTGTGCTATGATAATGAATACCTTATACCCAAACAACTGTCCGAAATGGGAGCGTACTATGACATTACAAAAATTGCGCCGCTGGCTCGGTTTTCCGCTGGAGGACCGATACCGCGTGCACATTGAACAGGATATCGTACAAAGCAGCCTGCGCCCCGGCATTTTCAGCGCACTGCTCATCCTCGCTTTTCAAGCTGTGATGATGGTGCTCTCGCTGCTGCGCAAAGGTGGGCCGTTCGCCTCTCTCCGCCGACAAGGATATTGGTGGCTGTACGTAACACTGTTTTCGGTAACGCTGCTGTTTTTGCTGCTGATCGTATTTCTGATGCGCCGCCGCAGGCCGTGCCTGGACACGTTTTTTTTACCGCTGCAGACATTTTACACCGCTTTTTTGTGTCTGTGGGGGACGTGCGTCACGCTTTTGGACCAATTCGGCGGCAACAGCCTGAGCGTGTTTACTTACGTCACACTTTCTGCCGCAGCCCTCACCGTGCTGCAGCCCTGGCAGTCCGCGCTTATCTTTACCGGGAATTGCCTGTTTTTAAACCTGCTGTTGCCCTATACGCCTGCCGGACCGGATAATTTTTACAGCAATGCGGTCAACAGCTGCTTCGTCACACTGGGCGCTTTTTTCATCTCTCTTTGGTTTTACCGCAGTAAGGTCTCGTCCTGTTACGCCAAGATCATCATCGAGCAGCAGAACGCCGACATCCGCAGTATGAATGTCCAGCTGGATCAAATGGCGCACACGGACGAACTGACGGGGATGAAAAACCGCCGTTCGCTGGAACGCCTGCCGTTGGACGACCGATGGAACGAAATGCCGCCCGTCTCCGCCATGATGGTGGACATCGATTTTTTCAAGCAGTTCAACGATACATACGGCCATCTTGCAGGTGATGAATGTCTGCAGCGTATTGCGGCGGTCATCCGGCAGTTTATGGAGGGGCGCGAAGGTGTCGCCGTTCGGTTCGGCGGCGAGGAATTTTTCATTTGCTTGTTCTCCTGCAGCCGCGCGCAGGTACTGGAGGCCGGGGAAACGCTGCGCGCGGCGGTGGAACGCTGCGGATATCCCCGCGGCGACCTGCCACAGGGCTGCATCACCGTAAGCATCGGCGCCGCCACCACAGAGGCGGAAAATGCGCCCCGCCTGGAAGATCTGCTGTCCCGCGCGGACAAGGCGCTTTATGAGGCAAAACACGAAGGGCGAAACTGCGTAGCAGCTTATATCTGACTGCACGTGCCACTTTAAAGCCGGGCACACGCCAAGTTGCCTACCAACAGGTCCCTTGGCCCCGTTCCCCGCGCACGGCGGCCTTCGGCGGCCGCTTCGCTCTGCACGCCTCGGCACTGGCCCTGCGGGGCGTCGTGGAGTTATTTTAAATGAAAAAAGGGGGGCTCCCCCCTTTTCAAGCTTGTTCCCCGGACTTTTCTTTCACTTCTTTGCCTTTTTCGACAGTCTGAAAGCCGGGCACACGCCCGGCTTTTTCTTTTATGCCCTGTGCAACCTGCGGTTGACAAAGTGCAAAGCTCAGTCCATAGCCTGCAACCGCACACAGGGGTATACTGAAAAAGACATCAACCGAAAGGACGTGCTTTCTTTATGCCATTATCCGAAAAAATCGCGGCTTTACGCAAGCGCGCCGGGCTGTCCCAAGAGCAATTGAGCGAAGCGTTGGGTGTTTCACGCCAAGCTGTCAGCAAATGGGAATCAGGCGGCGCGATGCCGGAGCTGGACAAAATCGTACAGCTAAGCCGCGTGCTCGGTGTCTCCACCGACGCGCTCCTGCTAGACGAACTGGACTGTTTTTCATCCATTCCACCGGAATTGACCGGCTCTGCGAGGCCTTTCCCTGTCTCCCAAGGCTCCGGAACCGGGCGGGCCGCCGCATTTGGGCTGATGCTGGCCGGTTTGTTGTGTGCGGTTCTCGGCTGGCGGGAATACCAGGCGCTGCTGCCCGTCTGCATTGGCCTTGTGCTGCAGATCGTCGGATGCGTAGTATATGAGACTCTTGCGGCGCCCATTCCCGCTGCACGCTGCCGTTTTTACGCTCTGGCCGTCTGGCTTCTGGCGCCTGTGCCCTGTGCGTTTGCAGTGGACGCCGTTTTCTTTTTTATCGGTCATATGACAAGTTACAGTTCACTCCTGGCTCTGCCTGCCGTCCTGCTGCTGTGGCTGTGCACGGGCTGCGCCGTCACATTGTTATTGCGGCGGGCCGCGCGGCGCTTCGGCCCGGAATAAGTCTCTCTTTCTTCTTATTTCGCGCGCGCAATTCCGCGCGCGTTTTTTGCTGCCCCTCAGCTTTTGGGACTCCTGTGGCAGTCGGGCTGGAGTTTAGGAAATCAGGTACAGCTCCAGCCTGATGTGTGTTATAATAACCTCAAACCCGCCGCTTGCGCGGCCGCGCGCATTTCATGCGCCGATGCGCGGCATATCCCCGCCCGCGTACAAAATTTTTTCGAAAGCAGGTGTCCGAAACGGCTGCAGGAATCAAACAGCAAAGCGATTTTTCGAAAGGCTCGGTGTCGGCCAACATTCTTTCCCTGGCGCTGCCGCTTACAGTGGCGCAGCTCATTAACGTTTTGTATAACGTAGTGGACCGCATCTACATCGGCCACATCCCGGGCGCGTCCTCAGCGGCGCTTACGGGCGTGGGCGTCACCTTCCCCATCCTGTCCATCGTCATTGCGTTTGCCAATCTGTTCGGCACAGGGGGCGCACCGCTTTTCTCCATCGCACGGGGCCGGGGCGACGACGCCCACGCCGCAGATATTATGGGCAACACCTTTACCATGCTGCTGGGCACAGGCCTTGTGCTCACGGCGCTGGTGCTCGCGTTCAAAAAACCGCTGCTGTATCTGTTCGGCGCCAGTGATGCCACTTTCCCCTATGCGGACGGCTACCTCACCATTTATTTGTGCGGCACTGTGTTCGTGATGCTGGGGCTTGGCATGAACAATTTCATCAACGCCCAGGGCTTCGGCAGCATGGGCATGATCACGGTACTGCTGGGCGCTGTGGTGAATATCATTCTGGACCCGGTGTTTATTTTTGCGCTGGGCATGGGCGTACAGGGCGCCGCGCTGGCAACGGTGATCTCACAGTTTCTCTCGGCGCTGTGGGCCGTGGCGTTTCTCTGCGGCAAAAAAGCGCTGCTGCGCCTGCGTCCGTCTTCCATGCGCGTGCGCTGGAAGCTGGTGGGCGAGATCTGCGCCCTGGGCCTTTCGGGCTTCATCATGTCCGCCACCAACAGCGCGGTGCAGGTGGTGTGCAACGCCACGCTGCAGCGCTGGGGCGGCGATGTTTATGTGGGTGTGATGACGGTACTCAACTCGGTGCGGGAGATTACCACAACGCCCGTCATGGGCATTACCAATGCCGCGCAGCCCGTCATCGGCTTCAATTTTGGCGCAGGCGAATACAAACGCGTGCGTTCCGGCATTCAATTCATGAGTGCGGTCTGCGTTGGGTACACAGCCGCCGTATGGCTGTGCCTGTTTTTGTTCCCGCAGGCATTTATCCGCCTGTTTACTTCAGACCCCGCCTTGCTGGCCGCCGGCGTTCCCTCCATGCACGTTTATTTTTTCGGATTTTTTATGATGGCACTGCAGTTTGCCGGACAGTCCACCAACACGGCGCTTGGACGTGCCAGACAGGCTGTTTTTTTCTCGCTGCTTCGCAAGGCTGTCATCGTCATCCCTCTGACGCTGTGGCTGCCGGGAAGGTTTGGTCTGGGTGTCAACGGTGTTTTTCTTGCGGAACCTATCTCTAATTTTCTGGGCGGCGGCGCATGCTTTGTTACGATGCTGCTCACCGTTTGGCCGGACCTCAAGCGCCGGGAACGACTTCACGCCTCCGGCGCCCGCGGCTGACGGATATGCGTATTTCTTCCCGGCATCCGTGGCGCATCCTTCCCGGTATCCGTTCTTTCAATTTTTTCAAAAAACGCTTGACAGGTCATCTGTCATATGTTATTATAGCATCAGTTAGTTAGCGCTAACCTTGCGCTGTTGAAAATTTGCGGCTTCGGCCGCTTCTTTTCACGGCTTCGGTTAGCTTTAACTAACCAGAGCTATGCTCCCGGAGGTGGAATTTTGAGCGACGCATTTCTTTCGTTGTTGTGCACACATTGCGCGCCAACGCTTTCGGGCGTAAAACCTGCCTGCATCTTTACGCTGCATAAGGAAAACATCCCGGGCTGGCAAACGGAGCTTTCTTCGTGCCGCAGCCTGTTTTCCGGCAACGGCCTGCGTCTGCGCGTTTTGTGTGGCTGCCGTCGGCATCTTGTTATCATGGTCTACCGCCCTGCATTGTTGCGGGAAAGCCTGCGCCAGCCGGAACGGCGCGCTTTTTTGCAGGCGCGCGGCTATCCCGTTTCAATGGGGACGGGACGTTTGCTGGATGAGCTTTCGCGGCGGATGCGCAGTGCAAAAGCAGGCGGTTTCCCCCACGAGATCGGCTTGTTCCTGGGTTATCCTTTGGAAGATGTCACCGGGTTCATCGCAGCAGGCGGCGCGGAGTATCGCTGTTCCGGCTGCTGGAAGGTATACGGCGACGTAGAACAGGCACAGCATCTGTTTCGTCGATACGCCGCCTGCCGCAAACGGTATCTGGCTATGGCGTCCAGCGGGCTGACACTTGGCGAAATGCTCGCCGCAGGCTGAACGCCCCGCTTTATCAATTCTAATCACAGAGAGGTGTTTTTATGAGCAAATCCGCAGTGATCTATTGGTCCGGGACGGGCAATACCGAAGCAATGGCGCAGGCCGTTCTGGACGGGTTGAACGGCGCCGGCGAGGACGCCGCGCTCTTTTCGGCAGACAGCGTTCGTGCCGCAGATGCGGCGCAATACGATAAACTGGCGCTGGGCTGTCCTGCAATGGGCGCCGAGGTGCTGGAAGAAAGTGTGTTCGAGCCGTTCTTTACCGAGCTTGAACCTCTGCTCTCCGGCAAAAAAGTCGCCCTCTTCGGCTCTTACGGCTGGGGCGACGGACAGTGGATGCGCGATTGGCAGGACCGCTGCGCGGCCGCGGGGGCGGTTTTGTGCGGCGAGGATCTGACAGTGAACGAGGCGCCCGACGACATCGCTCTGGCGGAATGCACCGCTCTCGGCAAGGCGCTGTCCCTTCTTTAAGGTGGCCCGGCCCGCAAACACCGGGCCATGACATAACGCTGGCACGCGCCCGCTCCCTCTGCCGGGTGTGACGCGCGGCGCGTGCCCCTCCTTTTTGCTTACTCCATTCCATCCTATTCTTCTTTTGTGGTGTTTCTCACAACGCAAAACAGGCCGTCCCGGGGACGGCCTGTTTTGCATGCCTGCTGTTTCCGATAACTTTCTGCTAAATTCCCCGAAAGTGCTGACATGAAGGCATCAAAAATGTTATAATGGCACGAACGGTACCTTATTTATGACTGTGCATGCCTTTTCCCCAGTTGCCGCACTCCCCCGTGCGCCGTCATGGACCGAATTTTATGGCACACTGTGCCAAAAAGGAGGCTGGCTTATGATGGATACGCCCCGCGAGAACTCCACTCACGACTCCGGTGTTTGGCTTCTGGACAGGATCATGAACCAGATGAACGCAGGCGTTTATATCACCGATGTGGACACGGACGAGATCCTGTTCATGAACAGCGGCATGAAAAAGCAGTTCGGCCTTGTGGAGCCGGAGGGGAAAATCTGCTGGCAGGTGCTTCAAAAAGGGATGACCGGGCGCTGTCCCTTCTGCCCTGTGCCGCGTCTGCTGCGGGACGGCCTTTCAGCAGCACCGCTCCGCTGGGAGGAACATAATACCAGCAACGGCTGCATCTATGAAAATTTCGACAGCCTGATTCAATGGCACGATGGCCGGCTCGTCCACTTTCAGCATTCGCTGGACGTAACGAAATACCATAAGCTCTCCATTGCGGCAACCACCGACGAACTGACGGGCGCGCTGAACCGACGCGCGGGAAAGGCCGCGCTGGCGGAGATGGCCGCTGCATGCGCCCGAACAGGCGAGCCTTTCTCGCTTTGCATGTTTGATGTGAACGACCTAAAAAAGACCAATGACCGTTTCGGGCATGCCGCCGGAGACCAGCTGCTCGTTTCCATTGCAGAGGCAGTGCGCGGCGTGCTGCAGAAGGGCGATGTGCTCTGCCGCCTGAGCGGAGATGAATTTCTGGCGCTGATGCGCGGCGCACCACGGGAGCAGGCGGTACAGCGTATGAATACGGCGCTGGCAGCCCTGCATGGAGTCCAGGCGCTGTCCGAGCAGGCGGACGCGTTTTCCTTCGGCGTTTTAACGCCGGAGCCGAACGGTCCCGCGCGCTCCGTCGCACAGCTATTAAGCGACGTGGATGAAAAGCTCTACGAAAAAAAGCGGCGTCTCCACATCGCCAACGCCCAGTATGCGTTGCTGCATTCCCCACAGCGCAGCCCCGGCGTAGACTTCACCTATGATACGATTTACCTGCTGGACGCTCTGGTGCAGAGTACCGACGACTATGTCTACGTCTGCAACATGAAAACCGGCGTTTTTTGTTATCCCCAGGCCATGGTGGACGAGTTTGACCTGCCCGGCCGCGTCATTGCCAACGCGGCGGCCGTCTGGGGTGCGAAGGTGCATCCCAACGACAAGCAGGCGTTTCTGGAAGCCAACCAGGAAATCACGGACGGCCGTGCCGACAGCCATTGTGTCGAATACCGCGCCTGTAACCGCCACGGCGAATGGGTTTGGATGCGTTGCCGCGGGCACCTGGAACGCGACGCGGGCGGCGAACCCGTATTGTTTGCGGGTATCATCACCAACTTGGGAAAAAAGAACAAAGTGGACCACCTGACGGGCGTATTTAACAAATTCGAATTTGAGCACGAGGTGCGCCGTCTGCTGGACGCCCAGCCCCGCGAAGGTGTGTGCGTGCTGTTGTTCGGCATCGACGGCCTTAAACGCATCAACGGCCTGTACAATCGGTTGTTGGGGGATGAGGTCATCCGTATTGTCTGCCAAAAACTGCAGACGCTCGCTCCTCCGGGGGGCACAGTTTTTCGGCTGGACGGCGATGAATTCGGGGTCGTCCTGCGCGGCGGCACATTGCGCGCTGTCCAAGGCTATTTCGGTGCTGTGCAGCAGGCCTTCAGCACACAGCAAACCTTTGACGGCAGTAAATTTTTCTGTACGCTGTCTTGCGGATGTGCCTTTGCCCCGCACGACGGCACCACCTATCTGGGCCTGCTGAAGTGCGCCAGCTCTGCGCTGGACCACGCCAAGCGCCACGGGAAGAACCGCATGGAGGTATTTTCGTCCGCCATTCTCGGCCCGGCTGAGCGAGCCATGGAGCTGACGGAGCTTCTGCGGGAAAGCATCGAAAACGGCTGCAA
Source organism: Ruthenibacterium sp. (assembly GCF_017421385.1). Taxonomy (NCBI): domain Bacteria; kingdom Bacillati; phylum Bacillota; class Clostridia; order Eubacteriales; family Oscillospiraceae; genus Ruthenibacterium; species Ruthenibacterium sp. Next base: position 38,765 of record NZ_JAFOIN010000089.1, read on the forward strand.
TGGTTTTTCTCTGCATTACCAGCCTGTCTTTTCGCCGGACGGGCGCCTTTGCGGCGCAGAGGCGCTAAGCCGCTGGCAGTGTGCGCGGTTCGGCAGTGTGCCGCCCGGTGAGTTCATCGCACTGCTGGAAAAGAACGGCATGATCCTTTCCTTCGGCCGCTGGGCCTTTCGGCAAGCGGTGCGCCAGTGCGCGGTTTTTCTGGATGAGTATCCGGCGTTCAGCATGGCTGTCAATCTCTCCTGCCTGCAGCTGGAGGACCCGACCCTGGTGGAATATCTGGCCCAAACGCTGCGCGAAGAGGGCGTGAGCGCGGAGCATATCATCGTGGAACTGACGGAAAGCTATCTCGCGCCGAATCTGGAACGGCTTTCGGGACTTCTGGCACAGATGCGCGGCCTGGGGCTGCGTGTGGCCATGGACGATTTCGGAACGGGTTATTCCTCCCTCAGCGTCCTCAAGCACGCCCCTGTCGACATCGTGAAAATTGACCGAAGCTTTGTACAGGGGCTGTGCGGCAGTGCTTTCGACCACTCTTTCGTACACCTGATGGTGGAGCTTTGCCACAGTGTAGGCATCCGTGTGTGTGGAGGGCGTAGAAACTACGGCCGAGCTTGCCGCTTTGCAGCCTTTCGGCGCGGATTATCTTCAGGGTTTTTTGCTGGGACATCCTGAGCCCGCAGCCCGTTTCGCGCCGTTGTTCCTGTAAGTCGTGCAAAGACAGCCGCTGCACTACTGTTTTTGACGCATCTCCGGGCGCTTGGACTCCAAGCGGTGTGCCGTTCTGGCTCATGTGGCCGCATGGATTGCTTTGCTGCGCAAAGCCGCCAGAAAAAGCCGCTTTCCCTCGCGAGGGAAAGCGGCTTTTGATTTACCTTACGGAGCTATTTTTCCGGTATCCGCGCGGCATATTCCTTAATTTTTTCAAAGCTCTCCGCACTGATGACATGCTCCACACGGCAAGCGTCCTCGGCCGCTGTCTCGGGCGAGACACCCAAACGAATCAGGCAGTCCGTCAACAGGCGGTGACGCTCATACACGCTCTCCGCCGCCGCGCGGCCCGTCTCTGTCAGACGGATGAAGCCGTCCCGGTCCACCGTGATGTATTCCGCACCGCGCAAAAGGCCCATGGCCCGGCTCACACTGGGCTTTGTAAACCCCAGCTTTGCGGCGATGTCAATGCTGCGTACCGCCCCTTTTTCATTCTGGAGCACCAGGATCGCCTCCAGATAATCTTCACGCGATTCAAACGAACGCATTTCTCGTCCCTCCTGTCTGTGCTGTTTTGGGGCATGCGGCCCGTTGAACCAGGCCCTTGCAATAAAAACAGGCTGTAAACTATGTTTTAGTTTACCACATCCGCGCCGCTTTCTCAAGCGCGGCAGAATATGGCGTCGCCCGCGCGGAAAAATACCGCGCGGGCGATGTTCCGTCTGTTTGAATTTCCCGTCAAAGATTAATGAGTCATCCACAGTGTGAAAGCTGCCGCCAATGCAGCGCAGCCAACCAGCAAATACAGCCATTGAACCGGACGGCGCGCATGGGTTTTCTGCCCCGGCACAGCGAACGCCCCTTTCTCTTCACCGCATCGGGTGCGGCTTCATTCCATGGTTCTATTAAACCACAGAAAAAGAACGATCCTGCTGCCGAAAGCCTTACAAAAAACTTACGGTTTTTATCCGGCGCGTCACAGCACACATTCCGGGTTGCCCCGCTGCCGGCTCACCTCGGCAAGCATGGCCAGTGTCACCCTGTCCAACACATCGTTCACCGCGTCATCCATCTGTTCCCACAGCCAGCGCGTGGCGCACTGCTCCGCCCGCGGGCATTCCGGCGCGTCCTGTGCAAGGCACGCTACCGTAGCAAGGTCGCCCTCCGTCAGCCGCAGGATCTGCCCCGCTGTGTATTTCTCGGGGGCATAGGCCAATCGGTAACCGCCTTGTGCGCCGCGCACGCTGCGCACAAAGCCCGCTTTTACAAGCTGTGAGATGATCTGCTCCATATACTTTTCGCTGATCTGCTGACGCGCAGCAATGCTTTTGACCGAACAGTACTCCTCAGGGTCCGCCAGTGCCAGATCCAGCATCAGGCGCAGCGCATAGCGCCCCCGGGTAGAAATTTTCATGGTACACGCATCCCTCTTGTTCCCCGCAAAAGGTGCAGAGATTTCTTCTTTTTATTATAAACGGGGAATTGCGCGGCCGCAAGTCAAAACCGGCAAAATAGATACGCTTTTTACTGCTTTTCTCCACAAAAAGACAAAGCAGGCCGCCCCGCGGGCTCTCTTTTCCAGAAAAGCCCTGCGGAACGGCCTGAAAACGGCGCAGAGCGTACCGGCGCTTTACAGATGATGCGCAAAGCCCTCGGCCAGCTTCTGCAGCTCGCCCTTCGTCGTCACACGCGCGTCCCATTGCAGGATATGCGCGCGCACCGTTCCGGGCAGCGCGATCCACACATCCCGCAATTCCGGGTCCGCGCGGTAATATTCATCCAAAAGCATGCTCAGCCCTCCGTTCTGCGTCCGCCGTCGTACAGCTTGGCCAGATTTTCAGCAAATACAGCCAGGCTGTCCAGATCCTCCAGCTCCACATCCGCGTGGCGTACGGCATTTTGTACGGGAGCCGGCAGGTTTTGATAAAATACGAGCATTTCCGGCGTGTAATCCTCAAGATTCTGCATTCTTTTCACCTCTTGCGGTTAGGATGCGCGGCGGCCGGGAAAATATTCAAACGGTAAAAAACACCTGCGGCGGCCGGGAAAACCCATTTGGGGGTTGGCACTGGCGCATGGGGCGTGGTATGATAAGGTCAGGAATCAATGTAAATGCCACTGGCGGCGCAGTGCGCCGCTCAAGCGAAAGGATCCTTGTTATGCAATACACATCACTGCCCGACGGGTTCACCATTCAGGAGCTGGACGCCTCCCATCTGGAGCAATTCAACGCACTGCTGCGCTATGCGTTCCAGGTAACGGAAGAGGAGCTGGTCCAGGTGGGCTGGCAGGAGGATGAAATCAAGCAGTCAAAATTCCCCATTCTGGAATCAGCCCATGTACTGGGCTGCTTCGAGGGCAAAACGCTGGCCGCGCAGATCGCCGTATATCCCATGCAGGTAAATGTGGAAGGCGCGCTGCTGGATACCGGGTTCGTCACCGGCGTGGCCACTTATCCGGAATACGCGGGCATCGGCCTGATGAGCACGCTCATCCGCCAGGCGCTCACCGATATGCGCGGGCGCGGACAGAGCATCTCGTTCCTGTGCCCGTACTCCATCCCCTTTTACCGTCACAAGGGCTGGGAGATCGTGTCGGACAAAATGACGTTCCGCATTCGGGACAATCAGCTGCCCAAGCCCCAGCCTGTGCCGGGAAAAGTGCGGCGCATCGCCTGGGACGATCCCTCCCTTGCCGCGGTGCATGACCGCTTTGCCGCCAAAACACACGGCTGTCTTGTGCGCAACGCGCTGGCCTGGGATGAATACTGGCGGTGGGATGTGGACGACGAGGTCGTGGCCATGTACTACGACGCCGCGGACGAGCCGCAGGGTTATCTTGTCTATCTGCTCAAGCGCGAGATCTTCAAGATCAAGGAAATGGTATATCTGAACGATGAGGCCCGGCGCGGCATGTGGGATTATGTCACGGCCCACTATTCCATGGTCACCGAGGTCTCCGGCTGCAACTATACCAACCATTCGCTGGCTTTCACGCTGGAGGACAGCGATATCCGCGAGACCGTGCAGCCCTATGTGATGGCGCGCATCGTAGATTTTGCGGCGTTCATCATGAGCTATAATTTTGCCGAAGCCTCCTCGGGCGATGCCATAACCTTCCGCATCCACGACAAAGTGCTGGACTGGAACGAACAGGAGTTTACCGTGCGGTTCCATGCAGACGGCACACATACGCTTTCGGCGGAACCGTCGCCCTACACCGCGGAAATGAGCATCGGCACGGCCATCTGCATGCTGATGGGTTACAAGCGCCCTGCATACCTGAAAAGCATTGACCGCCTGACGGCGGACGCCAAGACCACGGCGCTGCTGGAACGGCTGATTCCCACGGGCAAGGCATATTTTTCAGATTATATCTGAAGCATTCCACGCAGAGCAATGCAAGACCGGGAGCCTGGAAAGCTCCCGGTCTTGTTTTGTAAATTATTTGCGGTCGTGCAAAGGCACATAGTCCACCCGCGGTTTGACACTCTTGTATGCAGGACGGATGATCTTGCCCGCATTGATGAGCTCCTCGATGCGGTGGGCGCTCCAGCCCGCGATACGGCTGATGGCGAAAATGGGGGTATACAGCTCCAGCGGCAGGTCCAGCATGCTGTAAACGAAACCGCTGTAAAAGTCGATGTTGGCGGAAACGCCCTTATAGATCTTACGCTCTTCTCCGATGACCTTGGGCGCAAGGCGCGCCACTGCTGCATACAGCGCATATTCCTCATGGCGGCCCTTCTCCTCAGACAGCATCTCCACAAAGTGTTTGAACACATTGGCGCGCGGGTCGCTCAGGGAGTATACCGCATGGCCCATGCCGTAGATCAGGCCCGCTCTGTCGAAGGCTTCCCTGTGCAGCAGCGCGCGCAAATAGGCCTCGACGGCCTCTTCGTCCGTCCAATCCCTGACATTCTGTTTCATGTCTTCGAACATCTGAACTACCTTGATGTTCGCACCGCCGTGCTTGGGCCCTTTCAGGCTGGCCAGAGACGCCGCCACGGCAGAATAGGTGTCGGTGCCCGAAGAAGTAACCACATGCATGGTGAAGGTCGAGTTGTTGCCGCCGCCGTGCTCGGCGTGCAGCACCAGCGCCAGATCCAGGATTCGGGCCTCCAGCTCGGTATATTTGCCATCCGCGCGCAGGATGTGCAGCAGGTTTTCAGCGGTGGAAAGCTCGGGCACGGGGTTGTGGATGAACAGGCTTTTGTCCAGCACATAGTGGCTGTACGCCTGATAACCGTATACCGAGAGCATGGGGAACAGCGCAATGAGCTGCAGGCACTGGCGCAGTACATTCTCGGTGCTGTTGTCCGTGGCCCGGGCATCGTAGCTGTACAGCGTCAGCACACTGCGGGCCAACGTATTCATCATGTCGGCGTTGGGCGCCTTGAGGATGACGTCGCGCACGAAATTCGTGGGCAGCGAGCGGTAGCCCGCCAGCAGCTTCTTAAAATCATCCAGCTGTGCCTCATCCGGCAGCGCGCCAAACAAAAGCAGATAAACGGTTTCCTCAAAGCCGTACCGCTTTTCGCGGATAAATCCCGATACGATCTGCTCCACATCCACGCCGCGGTAAAACAGCTTGCCTTCGCAGGGCACCTTTTCGCCGTCTACCATTTTGCTGGACTGTATTTCACTGATCTCTGTCAGGCCTGTGAGCACGCCGTTGCCGTTCAGGTCGCGCAGGCCGCGGTTGACAGCGTACTTCACATACATTTCCGGCTCGATGACATTGTCCGCAAGGCACAGCTTCGTCAACGCCTTGATCTCGGGCGTAATGGCCGAGTAATCGATGGATTTGTCGATGGGCATAGTGGTTCCTCCTTTTCCCGTTGTTCCCGCCGCGTTGCGGCGAAAAATTCTTCTAAAATAATGTGAACATGTTCATTATACCATAAAATCAGCAAATAATTGTTAACAATCTGTCACTCGCGGTAAAAAATATCCCGATAAAAAACGTCCCGGCGCCGCGAAAATACGGTGCCGGGACGGCGGGCTTCAATATTCTGTGCCGGAAGCCTCGTTGTTGAATATTTTGATGGCACTGGATGTACCCAGCCTGTCGGCGCCAAGCGCGATGAAGCGTTCCATATCCGCCACGCTTCGGATACCGCCTGCCGCTTTGATCCTGCAGCGGCCCTTCACACACCGCGCAAACAGCGCGATATCGTCGAATGTGGCCCCGCCGGTGGAAAAGCCGGTAGAAGTTTTAATGAAATCCGCTCCCGCTTCACACACCACGCCGCACATCGTTTCCTTTTCCGCATCTGTCAGCAGGCATGTCTCGATGATAACCTTCAGCACCTTGTTCCCCACGGCCTGCTTCAGAGCGCGGATCTCATCCCGCACGTAATCGGTATCCCCCATTTTCAGCCGGCCGATGTTGATGACCATATCGAACTCCTCGCATCCCTCGGCCAACGCCTGCTTTGCCTCAGCCACCTTTGCCGCCGTCGTCGTGGCTCCAAGCGGGAACCCGATGACCGTGCACACAGGCACGCGGCCGCCCAGATATTCCACGGCACGTTCCACCCAGCACGGGTTGATGCAGATGGATGCGGTGCTGTTTTCCAACGCCTCATCGCAGATACGGCGGATGTCCTCCCAACCTGCGTCCGCTTTCAGCAGCGTGTGGTCTACCTTTGCCAATATCTCCTGTTTTGTCATACAGCTCCTCTTTTCCCGGGCGCGCGGCCCGTCTGTGTCTATTTGTTCCGCCCGCACCGGGCGCTTTTCTTTATTGTACCCGTTTTCCCTGCGGCGCGCAAGAAAACCAAAGGCGGGACAGCCGCAGCCGCCCCGCCCTTTTGCGCTTGAAAGCAATTATTTCACTTCGGTGACGACAACAGCCTTCACGGGGATATCCGTAAGGGCGATCTCGTTGTTGTCCGCATCCACATTCTTGAGGATGTCGGAAGCGATGTTGTTTGTGTTGTTCTGCAGCGCGGCAAACAGCGTGTCATAATCCGCTTTCGCAAAGCTGTCGAACTTGGCGGTGTCCATGGCCAACGCAACACCGTTGTTGGCCGCGTCGTAGACCTTGTTTTCGCCGCCGGGGAAAGAACCGTTGTAATATGCGGCAATCATATCATAAACGGAGGTGCCCAGGCCCTTCATCGCGGAGGTGATAACCGTCTCGGATTCGCCGGACTGGTCCACGTCCACACCGATGACCTTGGTACCGGCCGCTTCCGCAGCCGCCATCACGGAGTTTCCGACAGCGCCGCCCGCTGCAAAAATGACCTCGGTGCCGTTGTTGTACCAGGACGCGGCCTGGTTCTGGGCTTCCGGCGTAGCGTCAAAGCCGCCGGTGTAGTTGTACATCAGCTCAATGCTGCCGTCAGCCATGCCGAGCTCCTGCGCGGCATACTCGGCGCCCTGCACAAAGCCGTAGCCGTATTTTACAACGGCAGGCACGGCCATACCGCCCATATAACCCAGCTTCGTCATGCCGTCCTTGACGGCCGCATAGCCGGCCAGGAAGCCCACCTGCTCCTCGGCGTAGGTGATACCCACGCAGTTGTCGGCGGTCTTATAGTTATAGTCCGCATCATGCGGGTTGCCGTCAATGAGGATGAACGTCACGTCCGGATACTGGTCCTGCGCGATGTAAACAGGCTCCTCAAACAGGAAGCCCGGCGTCACGATGACCTTCGCACCGTTCTTCACAGCCTGGTCGATGGATTCCAGGTACGCGGTGGTGCTCTTTTCCGTGGGCTGATAATACTGGTGGGAGATGCCTTTTTCCTCGGCATACTTCACCAGGCCCTCCCAGGCGCCCTGATTGAAAGATTTGTCGTCGATGGTACCAATGTCGGTGATGAGGGCAAGTTCCGCTTTTTTGCCGCCGGCGGCACAGCCGGCGAACACGGAAAGCGCCAACACGACAGCCAATGCAAGTGCAAGCAGTTTTTTCATGTCAACTCTCCTTTTCGGTCGTCCGTCCCGGACGGGGCGGACAGATGATTCCATTGCCGTGCATAGAACGGCAACAGCTCCTTTTTTACAGCCGCCTCCGGCGGCCGCGGCCCAAAAGCCGCTCTTATGGATTCCCTTGTCCAGTATACAGAATCCCCGTGTGTTTTTCAAGCCCGCCCGGCATGGCGCAGATTACAAATTTTTTACAGCGCCGCTGTGCAAATGCTTCAAAAGGGCCGCAGCATGCTTTTGAAAGCGCGCGGCCGGGCACGGGCCGTCCGGCTGCACCGGGGCGCTGCAGAACGGCCGCTTTTTATCAAAAAACGTCACAGCACCTTTTCCGGGCCAAAGCCCAAAGGCAGCAATTCGCCCAAAGTCATTTCCTGCCAGTCGTTTTCGCTTTTCGCCATGATGACCCGTAAATCCGGCCCGCCAAACTCGTACAGCATCTGCCGGCATACGCCGCAGGGCGATGTGATAAGCGCGTCGTCCGGCGCGCCGTCTTTTGCGCCCACCACGGCAACGGCTGCAAATTCATGCACCCCCTCGCTCACAGCCTTAAACAGGGCTGTACGCTCGGCACAGTTGGTTGGGGTGAACGTGGCGCATTCGATGTTGCAGCCTGTATAGACGCTGCCGTTTTTGGCCAGCAGCGCGGCGCCCACCTTGAAATTGGAATAGGGCGTGTAAGCATACTCCCGCGCGGCGAACGCGGCTCGGATGAGCGCTTTCCGGTCGATGTTCTGTTCCATCGTCGTCACTCCAATACGCTTCCCAGCGCGATCTCCATCATATTCGTGAAGCTCGTTTGGCGCTGCTCGGCCGTCGTCTCCTCATGGGATACAAAGCTGTCGGAAATTGTGAGCAGGCACGCGGCGTTTTTTTTCGTGGCGGCCGCATTGTGGAACAGCGCAAAGCTCTCCATCTCTACGGCAAGGCAGCCCTTTTCGTCCCGCAGCTTTTCCCAATAATCCGGCTCGGCGTCGCGGTAAAACACGTCGCTGGAGTGCACCGCGCCCTCAATGAGCGGCATGCCCAGCCGCGCCGCGCTTTTGCGCAGTGCGCCGCACAGCGCCTCGGAGGGATAGGTCACGTCCTTGTCATAGCCGTTCTGCGTTTTGGCATAACTGCTTTCGCTGTACGCGCTGGTGGCCAGCACCACGTCGAACACCTTGGCCTGCGGGCTGTACGAGCCCGCCGAACCGATGCGGATGATGTTTTCCACGCCATATTGGGTGAACAGCTCCCAGGAATAAATGCCGATAGACGGCATGCCCATACCGCTTCCCATCACGGATACCGGCACACCCTTATACGTGCCGGTGTAGCCCAGCATGCCGCGCACCGAGGTAACAAGCCCCGGGCTTTCCAAAAAGGTCTCGGCAATGAATTTTGCGCGCAGCGGGTCTCCGGGCATGAGCACGGTTTTTGCAAAATCGCCCGCGGCGGCCGCATTGTGTGGGGTAGACATAGTTTTTTCTCCTTTACTGTCGGGTGATGCGCGGCCTCATACAAGGTAACGCGCGCGGATGTCCTCAAGCTCTGCCGCGCCGATTTCAAACTCGGCCCGCAGATATTCTTCAAAAGACGGATATTTTTCTTCAATGGCGTCCAGCGCACTTTCAATGCTCTCCCGCCGTACGCCTGTGGCGATTTCCGTCACCTGCTGCGCCTGCGCTGCGGGCAGTCCCGCCCGCTCCAGCATTCCGCGGAACTGGTCCCGCCCCGTGGTGCGGCAGGCATTGGTCAATAGATAATCCTCCACGATATCCTCCCGGGAAACGCCCAGCGCCTTGAGGATGAGCGCCGCCGCCACGCCCGTGCGGTCCTTGCCGGCGGTGCAGTGGAACAAAATGGGCGTTTGCCCGGCGCGGATGGCGCCGAACAGCGCCCGGTACGCCGGGTTGCCAAAGGGCATCCGTGCGTAGCTCTCATGCACGCCTTCTGTCAGCATCCGGATGCCGTCTTCACTGCGAAGCAGCTTTTCCAGGTCGAAATCCACCTCGCTGCCGTCCTCAGCCAGCATGGCGCTGGCCGGAATGTTCACCACGCCGGGGAAATCCGGGTCCGGCGCGAGCGTCCGCTCTTTTTCCGAACGGAAATCGAACACGGTACGCACGCCCAGCGCCTCGAAACGGGCGCGGTCCGCCGGAGTTTTAATATTGGCAAGCGCGGGGCTGCGGTAGAACGCGCCGTATTTGACATGCCTTCCGCCGCAGCCTGTATATCCGCCCAGCTCCCGAAAATTTTCGCACGCTTCAAACGGCAGCGGCGCGCCGGGTCTCTCTTGCTGCATGGGGTTCAGCCTCCTGTGTTTTTATGGCAGACGCATGCCTTGCATCACGCCTGCTCTTTCACGCTGCCGTCCGCGTACGCGGCCAACAGCTTTTTAAGGTCCGCGATCTGGTCCTTCAGCCGCGCGCCCTCGTCTGTATCTTCTACATAGACGCGTTTGCCGCTGGGCTCGAACACGTCCTTGGTAGACAGGATGTCCAAATTGTCCAGAATCGCCTTCTGGGTGCTTTCAAACGGGCCGTGGCTGCGCAGGGAAAGCCCGCGGGATGAAGAAACCAGCGTGTATCCCGCGATGCCCGTGCGCTGATGGTACGCTTTACAGAAGCCGCCGTCTATGACAATGAGCTTTCCGCCCGCCTTCACAGGCTGCTCGCCGCTGGCCGCGCGCACCGGAATGTGTCCGTTCACGATATGGCCCGTTTCAAAATCCAGCCCAAACTCCGCGAAGATTCGCCGCGCGGTGCCGCGCGCCACAGCCTCATCCTCGTTTTCGATGTATGCATAATAAGGGTTTTTCCGTTCGGGAAATTCGCCGTCCACGAACAGATGTTCAAAAGACGCCATGCGGTCCCGCCCGAAAATGGGCGACAGCGGGCCACACCACAGATAGTATAGAAAATCCCGCCCGCGGCGGCGCGCATCGCTGCCCACGGGCGCGAAATAACCCTGGCGCGCCATGCGTTCGCATTTGTCCATCCACGCACGTCCCGAAAACGTCTCCCCGCCGTATTCCACCCGGGCGAACTCCCCGTTTTCATCCAGCGGCACGGCTCCGTGAAACAGCAGATTGTTGTTTTCAATGCGGTACACGCTTCCCTTGGCATACAGAAAGCGAACGTGCCGCGCCAGTTTTTCGCTCTGCATGAAGCTCTGGCACAGCTTATCCAGCACGTCGCGCTCGCCGGGCGTCAGCGCGGCGGGGCGTGCGGGGTCCACCGTGGGAAAATCGCAGTCTTTCATGTGGTATTCCACGCCGTCGATCACGATGGTCTGAGACACGAAATCCACCTGTTCCAGCAGGGCGCGGCCCTGCATGCCGAAATCCGGGTTGCGGCCGATCAGCGCGCATTCCAGCTTGAACAGCATTACGGCGATGGCCTTGTGCATCCGTGCGGTGCGTGCAAGGTCAGCCGGGGTATACTCGCCCTCCTCTACCAGCTTGGGCCAAAAGCCGGAAACGTCCGTGTCCCGGTACACTTCCTCGGCATATTGGGAAAGCGGCCTCAGGCTGATGCCGTAGCCGTCCTCCAGCGTCTCCAGATTGTTGTAGCTGAGCGTCACATGGATGACGCTGGCAACGCACACCGTGCTGCCGGCCGCCGCGCCCATCCACTGCACGTCGTGGTTACCCCACTGTACATCCACGGAATGGTGGCGCATCAGCTCATCCAAAATGATGTCCGGCCTGGGGCCGCGGTCGAAGATATCACCCACGATGTGCAGGCGGTACACAGCCAGCCGCTGGATGAGCTGCGCCAGAGCGGTGATAAAGTCATCCGCACGGCCAATGTCAATGATGGAATCCAGAATACGCCCGTAGTAAAATTCCTTATCGTGGTCCTCAAAGTGGGCGTGCAGCAGCTCGTCCAGGATATATGCAAAATCCCCGGGCAGGCGCTTGCGCACAAAACTGCGGGTGTATTTGGAGGACATCATGCGGCACACGTCGATCAGCCGGTACAGCGTCTTTCGGTACCATGCGCCCAGGTCGCTCTGCCGCGGCTTCAGCTGGGCCAGCTTCTGTGCGGGATAATAGATCAGCGTTGCAAACTCCGCGCGCTCGGCGTCGGACATCTCGCCGGCCAGCACACGGTCCACCTTTTCCTTGATCACGCCGGAGGCATTTCCAAGTATATGCGTAAAGGCGTCGGATTCACCGTGCAGGTCGCTCATAAAGTGCTCCGTGGGCTTCGGCAGCCGCAGGATGGCCTGAAGGTTGATGATCTCACTGGAGGCCGCAGCCACGGTGGGATACTCCTTTGCAAGCTGCACCAGAAACTTTTCTTCTGCCGTATGAAGCATTTTTTGCATGAACAGCCCCCTTTCCGGGATTTCTTCTTAAGGAATATTGTACCACAAATGCAGAAAATATGGTACACTATCCCTTGAGAAAATCGGGACGGGGGAGGATAAGGCATGGAGACGCCCACCCACTGTACGTTGTGTCCTCGCCGCTGCGGGGCGGACCGCACGCGGACGCATGGCCTTTGCGGCGGCGGCGGTATGGTGAAAATCGCGCGCGCGGCGCTGCATTTCTGGGAGGAGCCCTGCATCTCCGGCACACAGGGCAGCGGCACGGTGTTCTTTTCGGGCTGCCCGCTGCAATGCTGCTACTGCCAGAATCACGGCATCAGCGCCGGAAATTTCGGGCGGGAGATATCCACCCGGCGCCTGGCGGATATTTTTCTGGAGCTTCAGGAGCAAGGCGCACACAACATCAACCTTGTCACGGCGGGGCATTACCTGCCCTGGGTATGCGAGGCACTCGATATGGCCCGGCCCGAGCTGCATATCCCGGTGGTATACAATACCGGCGGCTATGAAACGCCCGAGGCCGTGGCCGCCCTGCGCGGCTATGTGGACATCTGGCTGGCGGACGTCAAATACTGCTCGCCGGAGCTTTCCGCCGAATATTCAAACGCGCCGGACTATTTCGAGGCTGCCCGCATCGCCGTAAAGGCGATGATCGCGCAGGCCGGGCCGCCTGTTCTGGACGGTCAGGGACTGATGCGCAGCGGCGTTATCCTGCGGCATCTGGCACTGCCGGGCGCCGCGGCGGATACCCGCGCCGTGCTTCGCTTTATGGCCAAAGAACTTCCGCCGGGAAGCTTTTTGACGAGCCTGATGAGCCAGTACACGCCGTTCTACAAGGCGAAGGAGCACAAGGCCCTGGGGCGGCGCATTTCGACGTATGAATACCGAAAGGCTGTGGACTATGCGGTAGAGCTTGGCCTGACGGAAGGCTTCATGCAGGAAAAAAGCAGTGCAAAGGAGGAATACACTCCCGCTTTCAATTTGGAAGGCGTGTGAGGGAGCTGGTATGGAGGAAAAGGATTCTCTTGCGGTTTATTACGGAAAAAATTTCTGGACGGCGCCCCAGGGCGCACCGGCGCAGGCCGTGCCCGTGGACTGGCAGTTCACCTGGGCCGGGCATTTGTGCCGCATCCCGGCGCTGTATGTTTCAGACGCCGGGCTTACGCTTGATGTGCTTCTGTTTCTGGACAGCGGCGCGGTGCGCACGTTCTGCAAAAAATATGCGGGGGTGGACGGCGAGCGCCTCACGCCCTTGGAAGAGCGGATGTTGGAGGGAGAACGGCCCATCCCGGAGGCTTCCTTTTCCCCGCGCCTGATCAACGGCCTGCCTGTGGAGCCGTGCGCATCCAGCAGCTTCACCTGGGTTCCCTTTGTGCGGCGCGAACGGCCCGATGCCGCCGTAGACGCCGTGCGCGCCGCTTACGCTTCCCTGTGCCTGCCGGGCGACTGCTATGTGTGCCACCGTGTGCATGCCCCCTGGCCCCGCGGGATGCAGACCGCTGTAAAAAGCCTGTCACTGGAGGTCGCCGCCGGGCCGCGGTGGATGCCCGTCGGCCGCGAATTCGCCGTCAACGAAGTGAGCGCTGCCGCCTGTGCGGTGCCTTTCGCACACCCGGTTACAGGCGCAAAGCACACGCTTTATGTAAATGAACTTGCTTTCCTTCACCGCGGCCCCACACCGCGCCTGCCGCAGTTGGAGGAGGGCTGGCTGCCGGTGATCGCCTACGAGATCGTGCCGCCCCTGCCCGCCGGCGAGGAACCGGAGCTGATGGAAACGGGCCTGCCGCCCATCGAATGCACCGGACCGGTTGGCGTAGCGCTGAGCGACAGCGGCCCCGGCCCGCACGGCACAAAGCCACGCGCAGCCTGCGGCTGGCTGCGCGGCGCGCAGGGCGGCGCGGTACATATGGCGCTGGCAGGCATCCATGCTCAGCGTGGAAGTTCTCTGCGCTATTCCTTCGAGGTGTAAGCATCCTCAGGAAACAGCCCGGCTTTCCCGCCGGGCACGCTGAGCTTTCTCTCCTTCTTTTCGGAAACAAAAAGCGTCCCGTCTGCATCTTGCCGCAGGCGGGACGCTTTTTATTGTACGCATCCGGGTATTCCGCGCCGGACCGCGCTCATTTCAAAAGCAGCGGCAGAAACGGAAGGACAACGCCGAAAACGAGGAACAGTGCGCCCCCAAAACGGATGCCGAACCTGTATAACTCCGACGGCTCACCGGCGCGGTACGATTTCCACTGCTCGGTCCATTTCCAAACCAGCGCCGGACGAAGCAGGCACAGCAGCCCCAGCGCAATACAAACCGCCGAAAGGATCATACAATATACCATTCTCCGCCTCTCTCCATTCCGTTGCGTTTCTTTCCCTGCCTCAGTAGTAAAAAGCCGGGGACGCCACCGCCATTATCAAAAACAGCACAAACGTCAATACAAAAAACACAGCCCATGCGATGACACGCGCAGCCAGAAAGCCCCGCGCAAAGTTGCGGCGGTTGGGGCGGCCCGGGCTGTCCAGCGCCCAGACGAGCAGGAACACCAGCCCGATCACCGGCACCATTCCCAAAAGGGACATTCCGAGATAGGAGCCCATGGATATCGGTTCGGGCAGTTCCGGCTGTCCGTAGCTTTGCATGCCGGGCGTATAATAGGCAGGCCGCTGCGCATAAGCGGGCGGCGGAACGCCCGGACCGGGTGTTCCCTCAGGCCGCGGCGGCATATAGATGGGCCGCGGCGCAGCCCCCACAGGGCTGCCGCCCTGCGGCGGATACGGATATGCCTCCTCCTGCCCGTGGATGGGAGGCACGGGCGCACCCGGTCCGGGCTGCGTCGGGATTTCCCCCGCGGGGACCGTCACAGGCGGCTCATCCAGCCGTCCGGCCTGCCGTGGTTCACCCGCTCCCGCCTCCCGCACGGGGGACTCCGGCAAGTCGGCTGCGGGCGCGCCTCCGCTTTCCTGCCCGGACTGCCCTGCATCGCGGGTGCCGTCCTGCGCTTGAACCTGCGGCGGCTCCGCCATCCGGTCCGGCTCATCGGGTTCGATCCTACGCCCGCAGTTCGGGCATGCGTCCAGGCCCGGCACAAGCGCCGTGCCGCAGATAGGACAAAAGTTTTTTGCCATTGCAAAACGCTCCTTTCCGCGCACCCCATGGGGCCTGCGGTCAAAAATACATATATACCTGGCAGGGGATCATACCATTGTACAGCTTGCGGCGGCGTTTGGCCTTTTTGCCGAAATGCTGCTCAAAATCCGCGTCCGCCGTAATAATGTATGCGCTGCGCACGGGGTTTTCCTCCAGCCGACGGCCCAACATGCGCTCCAGCTCCGCGGCGGCGGCAAGGTCGCCCAGGCGCTCGCCATAAGGCGGATTGGTGAACACCATTGCGCCGGGGGCAGGGGAAAAATCCTTCACATCCGCCGTAAAGAACCTGCAGTGCTTTTCCACTCCCGCCAGCTTTGCATTGGCCGCAGCCAACGCCACCGCCGCAGGGTCAATGTCAAAGCCTACGCCTTGGAATTCCACGCCCCGCCGGATCTCCGAAAGGGCTTTCTCCCGCTGCTCTTTCCAGACGGCGGCAGGCAGAAACGCATAGTGCTCCGCCGTAAAGCGGCGCCGCAGGCCGGGGGCCATGTTCATGGCCTTCATCGCGGCCTCGATCATCAGCGTACCGCTGCCGCAGAACGGGTCCTGCGCCAGTGTGTCGGGATAGATGCGGCCCAGGTCAATGATGGCCGCGGCCAGCGTCTCCTTGATGGGCGCCTCCATACTGTTTTTGCGGTAACCGCGCTTGTGCAGGCCGTCGCCGGAGGTATCCAGCATTACCTCCACCATATTTTTGCGGATGGAAAAACGTATTTTGTACAGCGCGCCGTCCTCTGGCAGAACCTGCACCCGGTGCCCACGCTTGAGCCGCTCCACCACAGCCTTTTTCACGATGCTTTGACAGGCCGGAACGCTGGAAAGCGTACTGGACAGACTGCTGCCCTTCACCGGGAACTCCGCGTCCGCGGGCAGCAGCTCTTCCCAGGGAATGGCCGATACGCCGTCAAACAGCTCGTCAAAGGTAACGGCCTTGTAGGTCTTAAGCAGGATGAGCACGCGCTCGGCACAGCGGCTCCACAGATTGGCGGCTGCGATGATGTCCGGCCCGCCGCGGAACGCCACGCGTCCATCTGTGACAGCGACATCCTCTGCGCCGATGCGCTTAAAGTCGAACGCCGCGGCGCTCTCTGTGCCAAAATAGCAGGGTGCGATCAAATCATATTTCAAAATTGTTTTCCTCGTCTTTTTAAAATCGTGTCAGGGCAGCGCCCCGGCATTCCGCAGGCCGGGACCGCCGTGACGGCTTGGGGGCGATAAAGCCCGTACCAGCCGTACAACGTGTGTTATCGGTTTAAGTATAGCACAAGCCCGGCCGCATCACAAGCGGCGGCTGTTTTCTGAATGAAATGATCCGGCGGTGCGGCGCCCGGCACCTGTCCCCCTTCCCTTACCGAGCCGACGGCCGGACGGAACATGAACTGCAACACCTCCCGGTTCGGGAGCAAAGTAATTCACAGAACAGCTTTTGGTACCGATGTCTCCATCCGGTCGCGCCGTACCTTAAAGGCACCCTGCAAATACGCCGCATTGTTCTTTCATATATGGTATAATAACCTCAAACCCGCCGCTTGCGCGGCTGCGCGCACTTCGTGCGCTGATGCGCTTATCGCGCATTGCTTTGAGAACATTGAACCATGCAAAACCGCAATGGATGCGGTTTTGTTGTGGCCGCTTCGCGGCGCCATGGTATAATATGTCCGGTTGGCGAATGTAAGCCGCAGGTGAAGCATGCGCTTAGCGGCATAGATACCATGTTTCTTAGTGAACACGAGCGGCACCCGAAGTGCGAGCTTAGAAAATGGTATATTGTCCGTGAAACAACAGGAAGCCGCCGTTTGGGGCGAAAAGGCAAATGGCAGATAGCTGCAGCGACTGTGAAAGAATCGAGTTGATCAAAAAGCAGAAGGCCCCATATTTTGTCAGAGAATCAAAAACCGGTTACGTCGTTATCGGTGACAATCAGCGCATAAAAAGACATTCTCTTTTTCTATGCAAGCAATGCGTCTCTGAGCTGCATCTTTTAGCACCTGAATTCAGATATGGCTTTCTGACAGAAATGTCTATCGCAGCTGAAGCCGTTTATAAAAGCGTTTAAGCCGGAAAAGCTGAATTATGAACTTCTGCGCGTAGGCGGCGTCCATATGCACGGCATATATTTTCCAGAAGAAACGGCGATACGCCCCGCCCCGGCCCTGTTTGGCAGTTGGGGAAGGAATTGTCGTCGGAGAAATATCGTCCCTCCTCAGAAGAATTGGCAGCTTTAAAGACACAGTTGAACATAGAATTGGACAAGCTCTTGTTATAGACCGCCTGCTTGACCATCATACATCACCTGCGGAAGGCCCTGTTCCCGGCGCCGGCCGCACAAAAACATCCTGCCCGGAATTTATACGGGCAGGATGTTTTGCAGCTTGTCGAAAAAGCTACGCTTTTGCGCCAAGCTGCCTACGAACAGGGCCTGCGGCCCCGTTCGCCGCGCACGGCGCGGGATTATTTTAAATGAAAAAGGGGTTCGCCATCCCTTTTTCAAGCTTTTTCCCCGGACGCTTCTTTTCCTTCTTTGCCTTTTTCGATAGTCTAAAAACATCCTGCCCGGAATTTATGCGGGCAGGATGTTTTGCTCCTTCACGCTGTCGGCGCTTCAATGAAAAGAACCGCTTTATCCCAGAACATTTTATCCGGTCGGTTCCGCCTTACTCTTTCTCCAAGCGCTTGAGCAGCAGCATGCAGAGAACGGACGACATTGCCATCACCAGAGCCAGCGGCCACAGGTTCCCAGCGGAAAATCCGCCGTCCTTCATCAGGCAAAAGCCCCATGACGCAGGAAATATCCGTCCCGCCGCACCAAGAACGCCGGGCAGCAGCTCCGACGGGAACATAATGCCCGACAGAAGAATGGAGGGAAGAAAAACGAGCTGGGAAAACATGGTCAGCTTCGCCTGATCCCTTACTGCCACCCCAAGCACGCCGCCCACGCTCAGCGACGCGGCAGTAAAAACCGCCAGGGCACCGAAATACGCTGCCGGGTCGGCAGGCGCCGCCGCGCCGAATGCAGGCGGCGCAGCCAAATAGATTACCGCGCTCATCAGCATCAGATGCAGAAATGTGGACAAGAGCGCCGGGATGAGACCGAAGTACAGCGGCACACCGTTGGCTTTGTACATTTTTTTGATATCGCCGCCGTAGATCTCCACCAGCGAGGGCGGCAGGCCGATCAGCGCCCCCATGGAGACACCCATCACCGTCATGGACGGAACCAGCGTTTCCCGCGCGGACGGGTTGACCGATGTAAAAATCCCTCCCATCATTGCAAAAAACAAAAGCGGCACCACATAGCAGGTAATGAGCAGCGTCCTGCTGCGGATGTCCAGACGCCATTGCAGCGCCGTGCCATACAAAAACGCCCCCATCATACATCCTCCTTCGCAATATCCATAAAATGCTGCTCCAGTGTTCCCCGTCCTACTGTAACATCCAGAACCGCGACGCCGCACCGTTTGTAAGCTTCCAGCAACGGCAGCAGGGCCTCCCCTACGTCGTCAGCCTCAAAACGCTCCTCACCCTGCGCTGTCCGGACGCACACAAGGTATCGGCTGCCGATATGCGCGGTCAGTTCCGTCACAGTGCCCAGAAAAACCAACTCTCCGCGGTTCAGGATGCCGATGCGGCTGCACAGGCTTTCCACCTCCGCCATATCATGGCTGGCCAGGACGATGGTTTTCCCCTGCGCCTGCAGTGCGCGGATCTGCGCGTGGAGCGCCACCCGCCCCTCCACGTCCAGCCCGGCTGTGGGTTCATCCAGAAATACCACGTCCGGCCTTCCGGTGAGCGCAAGTGCAAGATGCAGCCGCCGCTTTTGTCCGGTGGACAGCGCGCCGTACTGCGTTTTTTTCATCCCACCGATGCCCAGTGCGTCCAGCATGGCCGCATCCGGCTTCGTTCCGTTCCATTTTGCAAACAGCGCCACGGCCTCCATGGGCCGGATGTGCGCCGGCAGAGAGGCGGACTGAAGCTGTATCCCGGCCTTGCCCCACACCACAGCACTGCCGCCATCCTGCCGCCGCAGGCCCTCGATGCATTCCAGCGCCGTGGTCTTTCCCGCGCCGTTCACCCCCAGCAGCGCAAAGATCTCGCCCTGCTCCACCGTGAAGGTCAGTCCCTTCAGCACCGCACGGCCTGCGTAACTTTTTTGCAGGCCCTCCACCCGTATCGCACAGCTCATTGCATATCCTCCCCTGTCGGCCCTGTCCCGATCCGGGTAAAATAGGCGTCCAGCGCCGGCTCGATGTACGCACTTGCCGCGGCCTGCCTTTGCCGCCACGCGGCGTCCGCTCCGTCAAAGCTTCCCATCTCCATCAGCTTTGCCAAAATTTCCATGTCCCCGCCGGTGAACTCCGTCACCATCTGCCAAAATGCGGCCGCCAGCGCCTGCCCCCGCGCCCCTTCGGGCGGCTCGCCTGCGGCCTGCAGACGCAGCGCCTCGTCCTGCAGGCGGTTGAAGGTCTCCAGCATCGCCCGGCCGCTCTCTTTGTCGAAGCGGCTGCGGATATGGTCCAGCGTTCTTTCGTCAAAATGCTTGATGAGCCAGTAAAACTCATTTTTCATCTGCAGGTTCACAATAATATCCGCGTACTTTTTAAAGTCCACCGTCTGCATCTGCAGCACCTCGGCACGCAAAGTCTCAATGGCCGTGAGTGATTCCGTCAGCACCGCGATCTTCTCCCGCACGGCGGCAGCCTGCGCTGCCAGCGCGTCCGCAACGTCGGCGGGCGTATCCAACGGCGCAAGCCTGTTTTTGATGTCGTCCAGGGAAAAAACCAGAGACTTCAGCGACAGGATTTGATGGAGCTGTATCATATCCTTATCCGTGTACAGTCTTCGCCCGCCTCCGCTTTCCGCCGTGGGAGAAAGCAGTCCCTCCCTGTCGTAGTATTGAAGCGTGCGGACCGTGACGCCCATTCTTTCCGCCAGCTTTCCCACGGTCATAAAGCCATCCGGCAGCGCCCGTTCATTTTTTGGCATCTCTATCACCTCCCTGCCATTATATTTCATGACGCCGCGTCACAAGCAACCCTTTTTTGACGCCCATGCAAAATATTTTCCGGCGCTTGGCGCAAAAAAGCGCCGCGCGAAACTTCGCGCGGCGCTCTGCCTGCAATCTTCATTGAAAAGTACGCATCAGCGTTCCGGAATCAGTACGCCGTAGCTGCCGTCCTTGCGGCGGTACACCGCGTGGATCTCATCGGTGTCCGCGTCGCGGAATAAAAAGAACGTGTGGCCCAGCATATTCATCTCCAAAATCGCCTCATCCACGGTGCTTGGCTTGCAGGAAAAGCGTTTTTCGCGGATGATGCTGTATGCTTCTTCCGGCTCCGCCTCGTGGGCGGCAAGCGCGAATTCCTCCACCGCGGGCTGATAGACACGGTTTTCCAAACGCTTGCGGTTTTTAACGATGCGCCGCGTCAGCAGGTCTACCGCCGCGTCGAACGCATCTTCCATACGGTCGGCCGATTTCTCGGCACGGCTCGTAAAGCCCTTGTCTTTAACGGTCACCTCCACCGTCTGCCAGTCCTTTTCCACGGTCACGGTAACGTTCGCCTCCGCGCTGTCGGAAAAGAATTTGTCCAACTTTGCAAGCTTTGTTTCCACGCGCTGCATAAACGCGTCCTTCAGGTTGACTTTTCGTCCTGTGCATGTGATCTTCATAAACCAAAGCCTCCTTTAACAGTTGAAAAAGCGGCGTGGACAACCCCGCTTCTTCTGTTTTGATTATACCACGTCAGCACGTGATTTTACAAGGATTTTATAGGCAATATTTACAAAATGTTATTTTAGCATACACAAAAAATATACAATTCGCACGCAATGTAAATTAAAAAGCGGCGCAACTGAACAAGCCGCGCCGCTTTGAGCGGAGATTTCTTTCATTATACGCCGGAAAAGCCCGCGCGCCGCAGGCTCTGCCCGCTCAATGCCCCCGGCGGGAGTAACCGCCGCCGCGGCGCGCCTCGGTGACGCGGCGCAGGTCGGAGATTTTTTCCTCGCTGCGGGATTTGAACTGGCTCATCATGTCCTCAAACGACATTTCACCCTGCGGCTGCGACTGAGTGCGGGGCTGCCAGGTGCGGCCGGTATCCGCGCGCTGGGGGCGCGGGGGGCGCGGCTCAGTGCGCTTGATGGAAAGCGCGATTTTGCCCTCGGGCGAGATGCTCATCACCTTCACCTTCACGGTCTGTCCTTCGCTCAAAACGTCGGAAAGCTCCTGGATATACTCGTTGGACACCTCGGAAATGTGTACCATGCCGGTTTGGCCGCCGGGCAAAGCCACGAACGCGCCGAATTTTTTTACGCCGGTGATCTTGCCCTCTACGATGCTTCCTACCTCTACTGCCATGGATTGCGATAACTCCTTACGTTAAATAAAGTTATAAAAATTGCGAAGCCGCAATGCTTACCAAAACCGGTGCAGTCAGTCCCCCGACATATCCACATAGATATGCTCGCCGGGCAGCACATATCCCAGCTTGTCGCGCGCGATGCGCTCCATATACGCCGCTTCGTCGCCGGAATCCAGTGTGCGCTGCAGCTCGGTGTTGGCCGCCTCCTGGGCGGCTACCTGCTGCGTCAGGTTCTCCAGCTGCTGGCGCTTGGAAACGATGTCGATCTGCGCAAATACAAGCGACACGCACAGATAGATGCAAACGCAAACAAGCCCTATGCGTACCGCAAGGGCCGAAAAGCCTTTTTTCTGTTTGCGCTTTCTCTCTGCCATAAACCTTTCTCTTCCCCGGCCGGCGCGTTTTGCAGCACGGCCGCACGGGGATGCTCCATCCACAAAAGGGTACACTTCCCCCAGTGTCACTTTGAATTATACAACACGCGGCCGCTGTTTTGCAACCTTTTCTTTCTGGCTGCCCGGCTTTTTTTCACACGGCCGGCGCTGTGCGCCGTACGCACACGCTGAAAACGCGCCGAAACCGCACCCGCAAACGGGCGCAGCACCGCGCGCCACAGCATTACGAACGGCCAGGCCAGGCACCAGCGAACGAACGCTTCGACGCCGGAAAGCAGAGGCTCCAGTGCGGCGCGGCTGGCCAAAAAACACAGCACACATCCCGCCAGCGTATACCAGCGCGGCTGGCCTGCATAAAAACGGCTCATGGCCGCGCTGCGGTACAAAAGCGCCCCCACGGCCAGCACAGCGGCGTCGCAGATAAAGCATACCGCTTTGCCTGAACCCAGCAGCATGCGTGCGGCGCTGTAGCCCACACACAGAAGAAACCCCAGCCCGGCGGCGTAGAACAGATCCCGCAGCGCGAGCCCCACCGGGACTCCGCCAACCATTTACCGCACCAGCCTTTTAAACAGGGATTCCTGTTTTTCCCGTTTGGCGGTGTACTGGACATATTCGATGGAACCGTTGATCTTCACCTCGCCCGTCTGGACGGAAAGCTCGCTGACCGTCAGCCCTTCACCGCCGATGGCAAGCGTGCCGCCGGGCGTTTCCAGCGTGGCCGTGAAAGAGTCGTAG
Source organism: Ruthenibacterium sp. (assembly GCF_017421385.1). Taxonomy (NCBI): domain Bacteria; kingdom Bacillati; phylum Bacillota; class Clostridia; order Eubacteriales; family Oscillospiraceae; genus Ruthenibacterium; species Ruthenibacterium sp. Next base: position 61,360 of record NZ_JAFOIN010000089.1, read on the forward strand.
GAGACGATGGACAAAATGCCCGTCGCTGTAAGACGCTTGCGGTCCTCTATTACAACACTGTGCGGCGTTTGCCGCGCCTGGTTCGCCGCCGGGGCGGCCGGATTGATCGTCATTTGTTTTGCACCTCTCTTTATCACCATGTGTATGCAAAGAGCGGCGCGCATATGACGGCGCGCAGGAAGCCGAAGGGTCTGCGTGCAAACCAAAACGGCTTACTCCGAAAGCACCACGTACATCTCGCGGGCAAGGTCCTTGCCTGTGGGCGCCTCGGTGGATACCACCTTCACGCGCACGGGCCTCTGGCCGAACGCCACCTCGATGACGTCGCCTTCCTTGACGGCATAGCTTGCCTTAACGGGCTTGCCGTTCACTGTGATGCGCCCGGCGTCCGCCACCTCGTTGGCCACAGTGCGGCGTTTGATGAGACGGCTCACCTTCATAAATTTGTCAATGCGCATGGCTGCGCTCCTTTCTGTTGTCTTGTAAGAAAAATGCAGCCGGAGGGCTTGTCCTCCGGCTGCATGGAAAAGGGCCGATATCGCTTATTTCGCCACGGCGTCCTTCAGAGCCTTGCCGGCCTTGAAAGCGGGAGCGGTGGTAGCGGGGATCGTGATCTCCTCTTTCGTGCGGGGGTTGCGGCCTTTGCGGGCGGGGCGCTCGCGGGTCTCAAACGTGCCGAAGCCGACAAGAGCAACCTTGTCGCCGGCCTTCAAGGCCTCGGTGATGCCGTCCAGAACAGCAGCGACAGCCTTCTCGGCGTCCTTCTTGGTCAATTCAGCCTCAGCGGCAACTTTCGCGATCAGATCAACTTTGGTCATTGTAATAAACCTCCGAAATAATGATTGAGTGTATGTTTTCAAAGCACGGTTAGCGCTTTGTAAAAACCTCTTTTGCTCTTTTCCATAGTTTGTCCAACTCTGCGGCGCTTAAATCATCCACCGCGCAGCCCTGCTGGGCGGCCAGGCGTTCCATTTCCCTGAAGCGCCGCATAAATTTCACCGTTGCGGCGTCCAGCGCCTCTTCCGCGTCGCAGTCCAGAAAGCGCGATACGTTCGCCGCAGAAAACAGCACGTCGCCCAATTCCTCCTGCTGCGCATCCGCACTGCCCTGCGCCACAGCCTGCTTCAGCTCCGTCAGCTCCTGTTCCAGGTCCGCGATGGCAGCCTGCGCGTCGGGATAGGTGAAGCCGTGGTCAGCCGCGCGTTTGGCCACCTTTCGGCTGCGCATCAGCGCCGGCAGGGCCGCGGGCACGCTGTCCAGGTCATCCCCCGCGCCTTCGCGGTGCTTTTCCCGGCGCTTGAGCGCCTCCCAATTCTGCAGCGCCTCGTCCGGCGTCTGTGCGCCGGCGTCCCCAAAAATATGCGGATGCCGGTAGATGAGCTTTTTGCAGATGCCCGTACAGACGTCCCCGAACGTGAACGCCCCCTGTTCTTCCTCCATACGCGTGTGCAGAGCCACCTGGAGCAACACATCGCCCAGCTCCTCGCACAGAAGGCTGGCATCGGCAAGGTCGATGGCGTCCGCCACTTCGTAGGTCTCTTCGATAAAATTCTTGCGGATGGACGTATGCGTCTGCACCTTATCCCACGGGCAGCCATTTTCCGGATCCCGCAGCAATGCGACAATCTCCAGCAGGTCTTCCATGTTATAGCGTTCTTTCTGCGTCAGCCCGTTCATGGAATACCCCTTTCCGTCTACTCCATAGATTTTACATGATAGGCCCTCACTTTGCAAGTAGTTTGGCCCTTTTTTTCCCGGATTTGCCCCCATCCGCGGGCTTTTTTTACATCTGCGGCCCCAAACTGCGCGGAACCGTTTTTCTTGCGCGGACACCATGCGCCATGGGCGCACGCCAAAGGGCAGAAAAGCGCGCCGCGCTCCCCTTTTCCGGGAGCGCGGCGCGCCGGCCCCGCTATATTTTTTTGCGCCTGCGGATCACCGCAAAGCGCATTTTCGGCCCGTTACAGTTTGCCCCCGCACCCAGGACAAAATATGGCATGTGGGTCTACCTCCGCGCCGCACTGGGGGCAGTAGACAGCCGTCTGTGCATCGTCTGCCATGGCGGCTGCTGGCGCAGGCTCCAGCGCCGCGATATCCTTTTCGACAGCCGCGATGGTCTCTATGTAGCGCTCTACCAGCGCCGTGTTTTCCTCGCCGTTTTTGTGCAGCGCATACACCAGAGCGCCAAGCTGGCGCTGGGCGCGGCTCAGCTTGTTTTCCAGCGCCAGCAGGTTCATCTGCTTTTTGCCCTTCTGGGCCAGGTCTCCTGTTGTCTTTACGGCCGCGTCCGCCAGCGTGGCGGCCGCGCCCTTAAGTTTATCGAACGTGGTCATTTCCAGCACCTCTCTTATTTTACCTGTTTTACTTGAGCTTTGATTATAGTATAGTATGAAGCCGCGCGCTTTGCAATGCATTCATCCGATGAATTCCCGCAGCATGGACGTCCTGGGGATGCTCTGTTCGGGCAGCGGCATGCACAGTGCAAAACGGCTGCACAAGCTTTCCAGCTGCGCCGCATAAGGCGTTCCCGGCGCAAGCTCACCCCGCAGCGCGGTGACAAAAGGCGCAAGACAGCACACCTCGTAGGAAAAGCTGGTATCCAGCAGCAGGTCTGCTTCGGGTTTGAAAACCTTGATGTTCTTATCCTCTCCCTCGCAGACGGCGGGCCACATGGAAAAAGTCTTTTCCAAGCTGTGGCCGCGGAACTTGTGGTCCCGCACCATGCGGCGTGCCAGGCGCACGTCCCGCGTGGGCAGAATGCGCTGGCCGTCCCGGGAGTATTCCTCCCGCATGCCCGCATAGATCTTGAACGCGCTGCCCTCGGGCAGCAGCGCCGTCAGGCGGGGGTTCAGCGCATGGATGCCCTCGATGACCACCACACCGTCCCCCACCTCCACGGGGATAACGCCGTGGCGGCGGCGCTCTCCGCAGAAATCGAAATCCGGAATCTGTGTTCGGCCCGTGCGGATGAGCTCCAGCAGACAACGGTTGATGGCCGAGATATCCAGTGCGTCCACGCTCTCATAATCCACACTGCCGTCGGGCAGACGGGGATAATCCTTCAGGTCCTTGTAAAAATTGTCCAGCGACACCACCGCGCTGCGCCGCCCATGGGCGGCAATGCAGTCCGCCAGCTTGTGGGCGGTGGTCGTTTTGCCGGAGGCAGACGGCCCGGTGAGCATCACCACATGCGCGCCGCTCTCCCGCACGCACGTAGCCGCGTGCTCGACGCGTGCGGCATAGTCCTGCTCGCAGTAGTCAATGAACGCCTCGGGCGAGCGGGCCGCCACGTTCACAAGGCCCAGTTCAACGAGCCGTTTCGGGATCCAGATCAGCGTATTTGGCATAAAAGTCGTCAACTCCCTGCTTGCGCGCTTGCACCACATCAAAGCGCTCGATGTATTCCAACGGATATTTATGGTTGAAGATGCGCCGGATGTGCCCGTCCGGCCCCACCAGCTTGGTGGAACCGCCCGCTCCCGCCGAAAGGATGGTGTGCACCTCCTCCATAATAAACACGTTGTACAGCCCCGCATAGCCGGGCCTGGTGTAGCCCGTGTTCTCCAGATTCTGCAGCGTGCCCTTCTGGCGGTACAGGTAATACGGCTCATAACCGTTTTCCCCCAGCAGCGCGCAGGAATCCAGCATGCGTGCCACATCCCCATAGGCATTCGGCGCGTGCTCGATAACGAGGTTTGAGGCACGCTTGAGCGTGAGCGTATGCACCGTGATGTTCTCCGGCGCAAGCGCCAGCACCCCCTGCAGCGTCTGCGCAAACCGTGCAGGCGTATCCAGCGGCAGCCCCGCGATGAGGTCCATATTGATGTTCCCGTGGCCCAGCCGCCGCGCCTGTGCAAAGCAGTCCAGAACATCCTGCGCAGTATGCCTGCGGCCAATGGCCGCCAGCACCTCGTCCGATAATGTCTGCGGATTGATGGAGATGCGCGTGGCGCCGTATTCTTTGATGACGGCCAGCTTCTCCGGCGTGGTGCAGTCCGGCCGGCCGGCTTCCACGGTATACTCACGTACAGCGGGCACGTCGAAATTGTCGCGCACGGCCTGCATCAGCGTGCGCAGCTGCGCGGCCGAAACCGCCGTCGGCGTACCGCCGCCGATGTAGACGGTCTCCAGCCGCAGCCGGTTGCGCCGCGCCAGCGCGCTGATCTCCGCAAGCTCGCGGCACAGCGCCTGGACATAAGGCTCAATGAGGCTGCCCGATTCCGCAGTGGTGCGGGAAACAAAGCTGCAATAGCTGCATCGGGACGGACAGAACGGAATGGAGATGTACAGGCTGTAGCTGCGCGGCGTGTTCAGCGCCAGTACGGGCGCCTGATTGTCCGCCGTCCGCACCGCCAGCTTATATTTTTCGCCGTCTGCAAAGTATTTATCCCGAAAGAACGACTCTATCTCTTCCTGCGCCTTACCGGCGCGGCGCATGTCGTGAACCAGCCGCACCGGCCGCACACCCGTCAGCATGCCCCAGGCCGGGCGGCGGCCCGTGGCCTCGCACAGCAGCAGAAACAGCAGGCGGCATATCTCATATTCCGCCTGCTCCGGCGGCGTGTCCTGCGCCAGCGGCGCAGTGCGCACAGCGCACAGGCCGTTCATGCGCACGCCGCATACAAAACGTTTTTTGCCCCGCAGCACCGCAACGGCGTCCGCCCCGCGGGCGGGCCACCGTTTCGCCAGCAGCGCGGGCTGAAAAAACAGCCGCGCCACATGCTCGGGCTCGTAGCCGGAGGCAAGGCCCCGGATATAGATCTCCATATGATTAATTCCTATCTTTTTGTTAAAATTGCAGATACCGATTGTTCGCCCGTTCCCGGTCCATGGTGGAAAACTCCTCGTGGCCGGGCAGGACCTGCACGTTTTCCGTCACTGCGGCGCACAGCTTTTTCAGGCTTTCCCGCAGTGTGTCCCAACTGCCGCCGGGCAGGTCCGTACGGCCCACGTCCCCCGCGAACAGCGTGTCGCCGCTGAACAGCAGACCGCCGCACAGCAGGCAGACGGACCCGGCGCTGTGGCCGGGCGTGGCGATGACGCGGAACGCGAGATCCGTGTCCACGCGGATCTCCTCTCCGTCCGCATAGGCGTTGTCCGGCGTGGTGAACGGAAAAAGCTCACCGCCGCACGCGTCCTGCGGGGCCAGCCAGACCTTCGCACCCGTTTTCCGCTGCAGTTCCTCCACTGCGCCCACATGGTCGTAATGGCCGTGCGTCAGCAGGATATGCGTCAGCCGCGCGCCCTCCTGCTCCAGCAGCCGCAGATATTCCTGCGCCCCGGCAGCCGGATCGACGGCAGCGGCCAGGCCGTTTTCCCCCACCAGCAGAAACGTGTTGGTGTACAGCGGCGGCGCCGCGGGAATATGGTATATTTTCATATCCTTCTCCTTCGTTTTTCAGGCGGCACGCCGCACTCAGCGCTTCCATTCGTCGGTGTCGATCACGATGGTCACAGGGCCGTCGTTGGTCAGTGTCACCTTCATATCGGCACCGAATTCACCCGTCTCCACACGGGCCAGGCCTGTTTTTCGCAGCTCGGCCACGAATGCTTCATACGCCTCCACCGAAAGCGGCGGCTTTGCCGCGGCGATGAAACTGGGTCTCTTGCCCTTTTTCGTATCGCCGTACAGCGTGAAATTGGACACTACCAGCGCCTCGCAGCCCAGCTCCTCGGCCGAAACGTTCAGCTTGCCGCCGGCGTCTTCAAAGATACGCAGGCCCGCGCATTTCTGCGCCAGCTTTTCGCAGACGTCCAGCGTGTCGGTGTCCCGCACGCCCAGAAGGATCATCAGCCCGCGGCCAATGGCGCGCGGCGCGCCGCCGTTCACAACAACGTCCGCCGCGCTCACGCGCTGGATGACAGCTCTCATCGTTCATTCCTCCGTGCCTTTTTTCCGCTCACACGCGGGTAATGGTGGTGATGCTCTTGATTTTCCTCAGCCGCGCGATGACGGTGTTCAGATGCTCGGTGTTGTTCACGCCGATGGTCAGCGCCATTGTGGCACGGCCGTCGGCCAGCTGCCGTGCCGAGATGGCGTAGCAGGGCAGATGCATCTCCGCGATGAGGCCCGCCACGTCGGCCATCAGGCCGTCGCGGTCCATGGCCGAGATCTCAAGCGAGGATTTGAAGCTCTCCTTCACGCTTTCCGCCCAATGGGCGTTCACCCAGCGGGGCGCGTCGTCGCCCAGAAGGCCGGCCCGCGCGTTGGAACACGAGCGCTTGTGGATGGAAACGCCAAAGCCGCGCGTGATGAAGCCGATGATATCGTCCCCCGGCAGCGGGTTGCAGCACTTTGCAAATTTGACCAGGCAGTTGTCCAGCCCTTCCACAATAACGCCCTCGCTGGATTTCTGCTTTTTGATGGGGACCTGAAGCACCTCGGCAGGGCTTTGTTCCTTGAGCAGCTTCGTGTATTCGTCCTTGATCTTTATCATCAGGCGGGAGAGCTGGATGCCGCCGTAGCCGATGGCCGCGTACAGCTCTTCCGGCGTGTTCAGGCGCTGGCGGCGCGCAAGGTCAGCCATAAATTCGTCGTACTTTTCCTCAGGGATGGTGATGAGGTTGCGGCGCATCTCCTTGTCCAGAGCTGCCTTGCCCTCGGTGATGTTTTCTTCCTTGCGTTCCTTTTTGAACCAGTTGCGGATCTTGTTCTTGGCCTCGCTGGTGGCAACCAGGTTCAGCCAGTCGCGGCTGGGCCCCTTATCCTTGGGGCCGGTTATGATCTCGATGATCTCGCCCGTCACCACCTTGTGGTCTATGGGCACAATTCGGCTGTTCACCTTCGCGCCCACCATGCGGTTGCCCACGGCTGAGTGGATGGCGTAGGCGAAGTCGATGACGGTCGCTCCCGCGGGCAGATTGATGACGTCGCCTTTCGGCGTAAAAGCGAACACCTCCTCGGGCAGCAGCTCGCTTTTGATGTCCCGCAGCAGGTCGCCGGCATCCTCGCTCTCCCGCTGGCTTTCCAGAAGCTGGCGCACCCAGGCGATACGGTCGTCCAGCTTATCTTTCGTGCTCACGCCCGCCTTGTATTTCCAGTGGGCCGCCACGCCGTATTCGGCGGTCTGGTCCATCTCCCAGGTACGGATCTGCACCTCAAAGGGAATTCCCTCATGTCCGATGACCGTCGTGTGCAGCGACTGGTACATATTGGGCTTGGGTGTGGAGATATAGTCCTTGAAGCGGCTGGGGATGGGATGGTACATGTCGTGGATGACGCCCAGCGCATTGTAGCATTCGCCCACTGTGTCCAGAATGATGCGCACCGCGTACACATCGTAAATTTCCTCAAACGTGCGGTTCTGCATATACATCTTGCGGTAGATGCCGTATACGCTCTTGATGCGCTTTTTGATGGTGCATTTGTCCATTCCGTTCTCGGCCAGGCGCTCCTTGATGCGGTCCGCAATGCCGCTGATGAACGAATCCGCGCCGCCGTTTTGGGCCAGGAAAGAGGTGATCTCCTCATAGCCCACAGGGTCCAGATACTGCAGGCTGCGGTCCTCCAGCTCCTCCTTTACATTGCTCATACCCAGACGGTGGGCAATGGGAGCATACACCTCCATGGTTTCCAGCGCCTTGTCACGGCGTTTCTGTTCGGGCCAGCCGTCGCCGGTGCGCATGTTGTGCAGCCGGTCGCACAGCTTGATGAGCATCACGCGCACATCCTTGCTCATGGCAAGCAGCATTTTGCGCAGGTTTTCAGCCTGCTGCTCCTCCACTGAGGAAAACTTGATGCGTCCCAGCTTGGTGACGCCGTCCACGAGCAGCGCTACGTCCGGCCCAAAAGCAGCCTTCACGTCCTCCGCCGTGGTCTCGGTGTCCTCCACGGAGTCATGCAGCAGCGCGGCCACCACGGAGTCCGTATCCAAGCCCAGGTCCACCACAAGGCACGCCACGGCAACGGGGTGGCTGACATAGCTTTCGCCGGAAAGGCGCGTCTGCCCCGCATGGGCCGCCGCAGCCATCTCGTAAGCCTTTTCGATGCGCCCGGCGTCGTATGGGCGGCCGGAATCCGCCACGGCCTGCGCCAGGTCTTCAAAAGTCTTTACGGCATTTTTCGCTTTTTCTTCCATCACTGCGCTGCCTCCAGTCTGCGTAAAATCGGCGCGGATGCCAGGTCCTTTTTGCCCGCCGCGGGCACCAGGCACCACCGTGCGCCCTGAGGCGTTTCGCGCTGCTCCAACAGACTCAGCTCGCGCAGCGCCTCCAGCGAGACAAGCGCCTTACCTGCGCCCCGCGCGCCCAGCTTGGCAAACAGCGGGCGCAGGTCGCCCGCCGGCACGCCGTCGCGGGCAGCGCCCACGGCGCGGTACAGCGCCACGGTGTCCGCACGGGCGGGCAGCAGCGCCCGCCGCTGGCTCTCTGTCAGCGGCGCGCCGCACATCAGCGCCTCATACAGCTCCGTGCCCTCCAGGTATGCCTCGTCCAGCCCGGCCGGGCGCAGCTCCTTGATGCGCGCGGAGATCATCGGCCCGTTCTTGCCCTCGAACACCGAAAGGCACACCGCCGCGTCCACCGCGTCACCCACATTGTAACCCAGCGCGCCCGGCCCCTGGCCGAACACCGCCGCATACAGCACTCCGCCGCCCTGCTTCAGGCGCAGGCGCGTGTGCTTGCCCTCGCTGAGGGGATATACTGCGTCGATCACAGCGTTTTCCACAAAAAATACCGGCGTGGGGTTGCCGTGGCCAAACGGCGCGAGCACCGACAGCGCGGCCACGTCCTCTTCTTTCAGGCCGGACAGCGCCAGCGGCGCGTCCAGCCGCAGCGCCGGGCGCTTGAGCACCGGGTGCTCCTGCGCGGCCCACGCGTTGACCGCCTTGCGGAACGCGGGCAGATTTTCCTCCCGCACAGACAGCCCGGCGGCCAGCGCGTGTCCGCCGAACCGGATGAGCAGGTCTCCGCAGGCGGCGATGGCATTGTACAGCGAAACGCCCGCGATGCTGCGGCCGGACCCCTTGCCCTCGCCGTTCTCGTCAACGGATACGATGATGGCCGGCTTGCCGAAGCGCTCCACCACGCGGGAGGCCACGATGCCGATAACGCCCTGGTGATAGCCTCGGCCCCACACGACAAGGATACGGTCCGCGCCATAGGTCTCATCCGCGGCAACGCTGTCCAGCACGCCCTGCAAAATATCCTGCTCGGCCTTCTGCCGGGCCGCATTCTGTGCTTCCAGCCCGGCCACAATCGCTTCGGCCTCCTCCGGGTCCTCACACAGCAGCAGTTCCAGCGCGGCGGCGGCGCTGTCCATACGGCCCGCCGCGTTCAGGCGCGGCGCCAGCCCAAAAGAGACATTTTCCGCCGTCAGCTCCTTGCCCCCAAGGCCGCAGGCCTCGATGAGCGCCGCGATGCCCGGACGCTCCGTCTGCTGCAAAAGTGCCAGCCCCGCCTTGACGATGCGCCGGTTCTCACCCTCAAGCAGCATAATGTCCGCAATCGTCCCAATGGCAGCGAGGTCCCCGTAAAAAGGCAGCATCTCGTCCGGCGTGCAGCCGTCCAGGGCCGCAGCCAGCTTGAAGGCCACGCCCGCGCCCGAGAGCGTCTTGCACGGGCTTTCGTCGCCGGGGAGCTGGGGATTCACGATGGCCGCAGCCTCCGGCAGCGTCTGCGGCGGCAGATGATGGTCCGTCACCACCACGTCCACGCCCTGCTCTTTGGCGTGGGCAATGGCCGCATTTGCCGAAACGCCATTGTCTACGGTGACAATCAGGCTCACGCCCTTGGCGGCCATCAGGTCCACCGCCGTCTCGGAAAGGCCGTAGCCGTCGTCATCCCGGCTGGGCAGCTTGTAATAAACGTCCGCACCGGCGGAATCCAGATAGGTATACAGCAGCGCGGTGGCTGTCACGCCGTCCACATCGTAATCCCCGAATACGGCGATGCGCTCGCCGTCGTCGATGGCGCGGTGGATGCGTGCCACGGCCGCCTCCATGCCGGAAAGGAGCATCGGGTCAGACAAAGCGTCCCCGCCGCCGCACACGGCGCGCGCCGCTTCGGGTGTGTCCAGCCCACGGGCGCACATCACGTCGCACACAAGGCGCGGCATGCCCAGCGCCGCGCTGAGCGCGGCGGAGCGGGCTGGGTCGGGGCGGACGGTCTGCCAGGGACGGTAAAACATGGAATGGGTCTCCTTCTCACAAAAAATCACGGTTTTTTTCCGGGGCCTTCCCCGGACAGGCGGTTCTGAAAATTACACAGCCGCGGCCGCCGGACAAACGGCGCGTCTCATTTCTGCATCGTAAAGCCGTTTTGCGCCAGCCCCTCCTGGGCCAGCACCGTCTCCAGCGCCGAGATCTCGGCCTGCATATCCACGGCGGTGTTCTGCAAAAGATTGTCCATCAGGCCCCGGAAGGCGGTGGACATAGTGTCCAGCACCTGGGACACCTCGCTCTGGATGCCCGCCGCCACGCTGCTTTCATCGGCATGCGGCGCCACCTCATTGTAGGTATTCAGCAGCTTGACGGCTGTGGGCAGATAATAGCTGCAAAAGCGCCGCGCGTCGTCGGCGCACTCTGGGTGCAGCTTCACCCAGGCAAAGATATCCTCGGTGTGCTCGCGCAGCCGCGCCGCCTTGGCGCGGATGTCGGCGTTTTCAATGCGTGCAAGCTGGCGCTCCAGCTCCCGCAAATATCCGCCGCCGGGCTCATCCTCCGGGACAGGCTCCTGCGCGGCGGGCGCGGGCCGGGGCTGCTCTTTGCCCAGCGGAGCGTCCTGCTGGCGGGCACGCTCGGGGTTCTGTGCACGCCAGGCGGCATTGTCGGCATAAAAGCAGGCGGTCTCGGCGTCCACAAAGCCCAGCGGAAAATAGCCGCGCCGCACCATGTCGAGCAGGTCGCGTTCCACTTCCTCGGGCTTGCGGCCGCTGGCACGCGCAATATCAGATACCGGGCACACGCGGCGCTCGCCGATGATCGCATCATACAGCCGGAACCGCTTGATCCGGTTCATCAGGGCAAAGCCGGCCTGTGCGGCCTTCCAGCCTCCCGCGGCCAAAAGCGCGGGTATCACAACCAGCATCAGCTCATCTCCAAAGGAAAAACCGTTGCTGATGCACCAGATCACCTCGCTGACACCGCCCAGCGCCGCCACGCCCATCAGTGCGGCCCAAGCGCCGCCCGCAATGCCCGCGCACATGCCCAACAGCTGCTTGCCCCGCAGCGTATCGTTGCTTTGGCGGCCCGGAGCGTCCGGATTCGGCGCACCGCCCGTGCCTGCGGCGCCCTGCGCCTGTGCCCCGGCGGGATAGCTGTACTGCGCGGGCTGCACCTGTGCGCCGCCCTTTCCGGCGGCCCTGTATCCATACTGTGTGCCGCGATGCTCTTTTCCATACGGCGTGCGGCGCACACTTTCCTGGCGCATGCGCGGCACGATGACCAACAACAGAATGATGATAAAAACGAACGCGCCCAAACTCCAGCGCTCCCTTCTTCCCCGCCCGCCCTACCGGCCGAGCAGCTCGTCTTTGGTCAGGCCCTCCTGGGCCAGCACTGTTTCCAGCGCCGAGATCTCGGCGGAAACGTCCATCGCGGTATCCTTCAGCAGGTTGTCCTGCAGGCTCTGGAACGCGGTGTTGATGGTGTACAGGATACCGCAGATATCCGTCTGTATTTCCGCGGCAACAGCACTGCTGTCGGCCTGCGGGTCCACCTCGTTGTAAGTGCGCAGCAGTTTGAGCGTGGTGGGCATGTAGTAGCTGACAAACCTGCGGATCTGGCTCTCGCCGCCGGGGTGCTTTTCCAGCCAGGCGATGATCTGCACTGTCTGCTCCTCGATGCGCTGTACCTGCTCCAGTACGGGCGCGTCGCTGATAAGGCGCTGCTGTTCACGCAGATCGCTCAAAAATGCGCGGCACTCAGCCAGAACGCCCGCCGGCTCCGGCCGTGCGGGCTGCGCCTGCCGCCGGGCCCCGGCTTCCTGCTGCGCCTGCCGCTGGGCCAGATACAGCCGGTACGCCGTCTCACCCGAAAACAGGCGCGTGCCGTCCGGCGCAAGGTAAACATCCTCATATTTTCCCGAGCTGATCAGTCGGAACAGATCTTTGCGGACGGCTCCCTGGCTTTTGCCTGTAAGCTCCGAAAGCTCCTGCAGTGTGCAGTAGGAACGCTCGCCCAGCACGCTTTGGTATGTGGCGATACGCCGCAGCGTGCGCGATTTGAGAAATGCGCCAAATGCGCCTGCGAAAAACCACAGCGAAATGAACCCCAGGATCAACGCCCCGGCCGGGTCCCCCGGTTCAAAAGCAGAAAACGCGCACGCCGCCAAAATGCCCGCAGGCAGCATCAGGCCGCCCGCCTCGCTGAGCGCGCCGTTTGCCTTTTTTGCATAATCCCGCCGTTTGCGGCGCCGCTTTTCCTTCTCAGCATTTTTCTGTGCCTGGGCGATGGCGCTCTGGATGCCCTGCACGCCGTCCCTGGCCGCAGCGCCCAGGTCTTTCACGGTACGCTGCACGCTTTCGTTGTCCCGCAGCGAGGTACTCACTTCTCGCGCGGCGTCCTGCAGCGCGGCCGCCACGGTTCCGATGGTTTCCTTCACTTCTTTTTCAATGCTTCTGCCCAGGTCGTCCTCCGGGCTTTTGCGTCCATTTCCGTTGTACGGGTCGTTCATAGGTTCCTCCGATATGGTGGATATTCGATTTTTCCGTCGGGTTCCAGCCTCCCGCTCAAGGTGCGGGAGAAAAATTCTGCGCCACGCGTGCGGCGGCCCGCAGGCCATCCACTGCCGCGGACATGATACCGCCCGCGTAGCCTGGCCCCTCGCCGCAGGGCCAAACGCCCCGCACATCGGTGCTCTCGCCGTTTTCATCCCGCGGCAGGCGCACGGGGCTGGACGTGCGCGTCTCCAGCCCGGTGAGCACCGCCTCCGGCGCGGTATAGCCGCGTAGCTTCCGCTCAAAGGCCGAAAGCCCTGCGCGCAGAGCGCCCGTAAGCTCGCCGGGAAGCAGGCTGCCCAGATCACAGGCTGTCACGCCGCGCGGGTAGGTGGGCTTCACCACGCCGGTGTGCAGCATGCCTGCGCCTTCCAAAAAGCTGCGCACATTTTCGGCGGGCGCCGCGTAGCCGCCGCCGCCCGCTGCGTATGCCTTTGTCTCCAGCTCCCGCTGAAACGCAATGGCACGCCGGGCATCGCCGCCGAAATCCGCTTCGTTCACACTCACCACCACGGCGGCGTTGGCGTTTTCTCCATCCCGCGCGTGCAGGCTCATGCCGTTGGTCACTGCGCGGCCCGTTTCGCTGGCGGCCGCCACCACGCTGCCGCCCGGACACATACAGAAGGTGTAAACGCACCGTCCGCCCACATGCTGGGAAAGCTGGTACTCACCCCTCGGCAAAGCCGGATGGCCCGCCGCATCGTGGTAAAGGCTTTCTTCAATGCGGCGCTGCAGGTGCTCGGCCCGAAAGCCCACCGAAAAAGGCTTTGCCTGCAGAGTAAAACCCGCGCCGTCCAGCATTTCAAATGTATCCCGGGCCGAGTGCCCCGGCGCGAGCAGCAGCGCACCGCAGGGCAGCTCGCCCTGCGGCGTGCACACCGCCGCAAGCCGCCCGTCCCGCACGCGCAGGCCGGTGAGCGGCGTGTTGAAAAGCACCTTCCCGCCCAGCGCCTCGACCTCCCGCCGGATAGACACAATAACATCCCGCAGCGCATCGGTGCCGATGTGCGGCTTCTGCTTGTAGGCAATATCCCGGGGCGCGCCATGCGCCAGCAGCGTTCGGGTGACAAAAGCACACAGCGGGTCGTTGATGCGTGTGGTGAGCTTGCCGTCTGAAAACGTACCCGCGCCGCCTTCGCCGAACTGGATATTGGCGTTTTCGTCCAGCAGGCCCGCCGCGTTGAAGCGCTCCACCGCCTGTGCGCGCTGCTCCATGGCCGGCCCCCGCTCCAGCACGATGGGCCGGAACCCCTGCCGCGCCAACAGAAGCGCCGCAAACAGTCCCGCCGGGCCAAAGCCGCACACCACCGGCGGATGCGCCAGCGGCCGTGTGCCGTTATGCACAGTAAATGCGGCGGGCGCCGCTATTGAAACATAGGGCGCAAAGCGTTCGAACGAACGCTCCGCACCCTCGTCGGCAAGTTCCAGGGCAACGGTGTACACAAGGCTGGGCCTTCCATGCCGTGCGTCCACCGAAAGCTTCGCAATGCCCGTATTTTTTATGCCGTGACGCGGCAGCCCTGTTTTTTTCAGGGCCGCCGCCACAGCCTCCTGTTCGCCCGCCGCAAGCGGCAGGCGGATATCTCTCACCAGCAGCATCGTCACTTCACCGTGATGTCGCACAGCACGGAGTACGCCCCCGTGGCGAACACCGTCTTTGTGCCCGTAACGATGATCTGCGCGCTGAATTGCTGCTGTCCGCTTCCCTTTACCGTAATATTCTGCGCCGAGGCGTCCACCTGTGCGATGACGTCCGATGGCGAGATGGCCGCCAGCTCCTCGGCCTCGCCTACCAGCGTTACATTGTTGATGCTTTCGGTGATGACCTTCACATCCACACCGGAGGGCGCGTTCACCACGCGGATATCGCTCACCGTGATGGCGCGCGGCTCGCCGTAGCCGCTGGTATCAAAAGTAACTGTGGCCTCCTGCACGTCATCCACATTCACAAGTCCTTCGCTCAGCTGGATCTTCAGTGTCTCGGCCTTGCCCAACTGGACCCGCGCCAGGTTGATGAAGCCCACGTTCACGCTTTCGATGCCGTCCACCGTATCCGCCGCACCGGCGATGCGGATGGTCGCCGGGGAGATGCTGGCGTTCAGCTCGGCGGGGTCGTATCCGGCCGGCACATTGCTGAACTCAAACTTCAGCGGCACCTCCTTCAGCTTCAGTACAGGGATCGTCACCTCCACCTGTTCACCCTCCAGCACCGTGATGCTGCTGTCTGTGATGGCATGGCCGTCCGCGTCCAGAAATTCCAGCGCCGCGCTGTCCAGCATCGTGCGGTCGCGCTTTTCATCGCTCTCCACGCGGGCCACCACCCGCGCCACGCGCGCCAGTTCGTCCACAGGCCCGCGCAGCGTCACCTCGGCGGGGGACGCCTGTTTTTCGCCCAGATAATACCCCTCGGCCGGGTCCACGCTGGCTTCCACTTCCACGGTGAATTTCTGCGTGCCGATCTGCGCAAACGTCACATCCACATATGCGGGCGAGATGGAGTCGATATCAAATTTTGTCAAAGACGTATCCGCGCGGCGAGCCTGCAGCCGCAGCGTGTATTCGCCGGGCATGCCTGAACGGGAAACCTCGGTATAATCGGGATACACGACGATGTCGGCGGGGTCTACCTCATTGATCGCGCTGCTGTCACCCGAAATCACCACGCTGACCTTAGTATCCTCGCGTTTCACAATGTCCAAAGACGCACCGGTATACAAAGCTGAATTGTAATCATAGGAAACACCGGACACAGTAATGGTGCGTGTCTGCGTCGGCTCCTGCGCTATAACAACAAGCCAAAGCAGCACGGCCAGCATTGCGGAAACCGCCATTGCAAACCACCGGTTGGAAAACAGTTTTTCAAACCGGCCCATGGGTTTGGCCTGGGAGGACGCGTTCGAGGGAGCGTTATTCGTGTTGTTTTTCATGCTTTCTCCTCCAGAACGGGCGTTTTTTCTCTTCGACGGCCGGCGGGACCATGTCACCCTCCAGCAGGTTGAACAGATTCTGCCTGTCCAGCCGGCGGATGAGCACGCCGTTTTTGGCCAGCGAGATGATGCCGGTCTCCTCGCTCACAACCACGACAACCGCGTCGGAATTCTCGCTCATGCCAAGGGCCGCGCGGTGGCGCGTACCCATGTCCTTGCCGATCTCCAGGTTGTTTGAAAGCGGCAAAAAGCAGCCCGCGGCCTCGATACGGCCGTCGCGCACAACAACGGCGCCGTCGTGCAGCGGCGTGCCTTCATAGAATATCGTGCCCAGCATCTCCGGCGTAATATCGGCGTTGAGCACGGTGCCTGTTTTGATGATCTCGGAAAGATTGGTGCGGCGCTCCAGCACCACCAGCGCGCCCGTGCGGGAATCGGCCAGCTGCTCGGCGGAATCGCACACCGCCACGATGGCGCTCTGCCATTTGGCGCGCAGATCCCCCGGGTCCGCCTTGCCTTTGAACAGCTGCATGCCGAACAGGCTTGTGCGTCCCACCTGTTCCAGCGCGCGGCGCAGCTCCGGCTGGAACACCACCACCAACGCAATGATGCCGAAGCTCATGATACTGTTGATGAGCCACGCCAGTGTGCGCATGCCCAGCAGATTTGCCACGGCATACGCCAGCAGCACGGCAATGATGCCCTTTGCAAGCTGCGCGGTGCGCGTCTGGCGCACCAGCGAGATGGCCTCGTAAATTAAAAACGTCACCACGAGGATGTCCAAAAGATCCACGATGGGGTTAAAATTCCCCTTGACGTTCAATATGAAATTATACCAGATGGACTGTAACTGCTCCGTCACCTTCCGGCCTCCGTTCCGCCGCCCCGGCATGCCGGGGAAATTAAAAATTCGCCGCGCTCCTCTGCCGCGCGCGGCTGCGCGGCCCGCCATCTGCACGCTGCGGAGAAACCCAAACAAGCCATTGATCCGTATACCCTGTTTCCAGGCTTCCGCTCCGCTTTCGGTCTGCATCTGCCAAACGGATATATTATACCATATTTCTAAGCTCGCACTTCGCGTACCGCTCGTGTTCACTAAGAAACATGGTATCTATGCCGCTAGGCTCATGCTTCGCCTGCGGCTCGCATTCACCAACCGGACATATTATACCATGACGCTGCAAAGCGGCCTCAACAAAACCGCACCTGCTGCGGTTTTGCATGGTTCAATGTTCTCAAAGCCCTGCGCACCGGCACAGGGGCGCGTGCAACGCACACGCGCAGCCGCGCAAACGGCGGCTTTGAGGTTATGGCTATACCATATTTCCAAGCTCACACTTCGCGCACCGCTCGTGTTCACTAAGAAACATGGTATCTACACCGCTAAGTTCATACTTCGCCTGCGGCTCGCATTCGCTAAACGGACATATTATACCATAAATATGGCCGCCGCAAAAGAGTTTTACCGCAGAAAAGCACGGCGCGCGCATATTTTTACGCTTCGTCCCGCATGCGCCCTCATATCCGGCGCAGCAGGCACACGCTGTGTGCGGCAATGCCCTCGCCGCTGCCTGTGAAGCCCAGCTTTTCCTCCGTGGTAGCCTTGACGGAAACATCCTCTGCGGAAATGCCCAGCGCCGCCGCCAGATTTTCCCGCATTGCGGGGATATGCGGCGCCAGCTTTGGCGCCTGGCACAAAAGCGTAGCGTCGATGTTGCCTGCCGCCCAGCCCGCGCGCGCCAGCACACGGCCAACCTCCTGCAGCAGCGCAATGCTGTCCGCGCCCTTGTAAGCGGGGTCGGTGTCGGGGAACAGCTTTCCGATATCACCCAGCGCGGCCGCGCCCAGCAGCGCGTCCATCACCGCATGCGTCAGCACATCCGCGTCCGAATGGCCAAGCAGCCCCTTTTCATACGGCACCGTCACACCGCCTAAAACCAGCGCGCGGCCTTCCACCAGCCTGTGTACGTCATATCCATGCCCGATGCGCATGCCGTTCCCTCCGTTTTTTTCCGGCGCGGGCAGATCCTCCCGCGTAGTGATCTTGTAGTTTGCGTAATCGCCCTGTGTCAGCCGCACAGGCAGGCCCGCCAGTTCAAAGGCCGAACAGTCGTCCGTCACTGCGTCACAGCACACCTGCGCCAGCACTTGCCGGTACAGCGCGGTGCGAAAACACTGCGGCGTCTGCACGGCGTACAGCTTTTCCCGCGCGGGCGTTTCCACCACGAGGCCGTCCGCCGCCACCTTTACGGTGTCCTTCACCGGGACGGCCGGCGCAGCTGCCCCTGTTTCATACGCGGCCTCCAGCGCATCCCATATCACCTGAGGCGTGACGAACGGGCGCGCCGCGTCGTGGATGGCCACATATTCCGCATTCACCGCATCCAGGCCCGCACGCACGCTCTGCACGCGCGTGGCACCTCCAGCTACGGTCTTTGCGGGCTTGGCACAGGCCGCGGCCAGCAGCGCTGCCTGCGGAGCGTTTTCTCCCGCCACCAATAGGATCTCGTCTATGGCCGGGTGCGTATCGAACGCGCGGACGCTCTTTTCCAAAACTGTGCCGCCGTCCAGCGGATAGGCCAGCTTGTCGAATCCCATCCGGCGGGACGCCCCCGCCGCCACGATAACCGCCGCCACTGTATGCCCATGCACCATCGCGCTCATCTCCTTTTTTAATAATGGGAAGGCTGCTGTTTTGACGGCCGCCCTGAATCTCTGTGCCGCCTATACCCAACGCCCATTCCGGACGCCGCAAAGGCCGGTGCCTGGGCGGCGGTCTCGACTCTCTGCGCCGCCTGAACCGCACGCATGTTTTGCCGCTTCAAAAGCCGCCTTCTCAAGCAGCTTCATCCGGCCTTGCTTCGCGGCGGTCAATGCGGTCTTTCATCTTTTTTGTGCTCGCGCCGTTCCTCCCACAGCATCGCCGCCGCAAGGAGCGGCCCCTGTGCAAGCTGCGGCAGAATGGCCCCCAGCGCGCCCTCCATGGAAAATGCCGCTGTCCCCGCAACAGCGGCCAACATCGCCGCCACCCGCAAAAGATACCAGCCCGTTACCGCTGTGCCGTCTGGCGCGGCGGCCCATGCTTTGCAAAAGCAGGCCAGCGCCGCGGCCGAAGCCGCCACACCAATACACCAGCCGGCCGCAAGCCAGCCCCGCGCGCCGGAGCGCGCGTATAATGCCGCCCCTGCCATCAGCGCCGATACAAGCGCGTTCCACAAAAACGCATTTCGGAACACCCGTCTGCGGTCCATCGCGCCGCCGCCTTTCCCTGTTTCTTCTGTTCTTCATTCCACATGGATATAACGCCGAACATGCCAAAACGTCTTCGCTGCATTTTTCAAAAGCAAAGGCTCGCGTCAGAACAGAGACTCCTGCTCACAGCTGTCCGCGCCCGTGCCGCCCATGGATGCAAGCTGCTCCAACAGCACGCCGCGGCTGTTTGGCAGCGTCCCCTCGATGACCTTTTCCAAAAGCTCCTCCAGCGCGGCGCCCACAGCCACGCCCTCGCGAATGCCCGCCGCCAGCGCGTCTGCGCCGTTCACGGCCAGCATCGATCGGTCGTAGCACGCGCCCGTGGCCAGCGTCCGGCCGAGCGCCGCGGCAAAATCCCGCAGGTCATCCTGCCGCACGCCGTCGCCGTGGGCTACGGCCCGGGCCGCCTGCAGCAGCGTCAGGCCCCGCAGCACTTCCGGACCCAGCGTGTGCAGCCACCGCCGAATGACGGGTGGCAGCGCCTGCAGCGGCGCGTCGGCGTACAGCGCAAGCTGCGCCGCAATTTCCGCTGTTTTTGCGTCCGGGCACAATATTGCGGCCTGCTCCGGTTCCACGGCACAGAACAGCAGGCCCATACGCACCGTCAGATCGTCCGGCGCGGCCTGAATAGCGCTTACCGCATTTTCCCACGCCGCGTCCGACACATGAGACAGACAGGGCAGCAGCGGCTCGAACAGCGCGCGGTAATTGCGCAGCACACGCGCCACATGACGGCCGCAGAGCATTTTGCAAAATTCCGCCCTGCTGCGTTCTATGGCGACCTCCGTCAGTGCGCCGCATTTCGCCAGCGCGGCAGCGGCCGTCTGCGGCTCCACAGAAAAGCCCATGGTGGCCGCAAAGCGCGCCATGCGCAGCACGCGCAGCACGTCCTCGGAGAAGCGGCGCGCCGGTTCGCCCACGCAGCGCAGGCGTTTTGCCGCAAGGTCTGCCGCGCCGCCGAAGGGATCGATCAGCCCGGCTGCGGGCGAATAGGCCATGGCGTTGACGGTAAAATCACGCCGGGCCAGGTCGTCGGTGACGCTGCGCACGAATCGCACGCTGTCCGGACGGCGGTGGTCGGAGTACGCGCCGTCGGTGCGGAAAGTCGTTACCTCATAGGGCGTGTGCTCCAGCAGCACTGTTACGGTGCCGTGGCGTATGCCCGGCGCCGAAAGACATTTCCCGGGAAACGCCGCTTTGATCTCCCCGGGGCGGGCGGAGGTGCACACGTCCCAGTCGTGGGGCGCGCGCCCCATCAGGCTGTCCCGCACGCAGCCGCCCACCGCAAAGGCGGAATGCCCCTGCTGCTGCAGCGTGCTTAAAATGCTGCGCACCGGTGCGGGCAGCAAAATATCCACTTCCACGCGCGCGCCTCCTTTCCGTGCCGATTTCTGCGGTAATAGTATAGCATAAAATACGCATAGAAAAAAGGACGCATAAAAGAATATCCATGTAAAAAAGCTTCACCTCTCCCCGCTTTGGGTTAAAGTGAAGCCTTATATTTTAAAGCTATTTTCCCTTTGCTAAAAATTTTTCACAAGTGCGGCCAAAAGTCAAAGGGTCGATTTGTGTCAAGTTTTTGACTTTTACCGCTATCCCTCAATGTTATCTCCATCCGGGTCGCAAGAACTACAATAAAAATCATATGCACTATAAGTCTTGTTCTGGCAAGTGTCCCCTTTCCCCATGCACCAATATTCCCCGCCTGATAATCCATCATCCGGAACATCGTATTCATAGTCTGGAATGTTGTATTCATATGTTGGCGTATAGCTTTTTGGTTTTGTAGAGGCAGAAGATGAATCAATCTCTCCCATAATTCCTATCGCAAAGAAAAGCAGCATTATCGCCGCAAAGCCTATCCAGATACATCCCGCCTTAGTTTTTTCCTCTTCAGCCTCCGATTTAGGCGTTTCTTTTTCTTTGTTTTCAATATTAGATTTCACTTTCTCTTGCACATCTGGATTCTTGCTTATCGGATAGCCACAATGAATACACGCCGTACTTGCATCTGATATTTCTTTTCCGCATTCCGGACATTTAATAAGTGCCATTTCTTTTCCTCCTTGAAATCAATCGTTTGAATTTTTCCACCTATTTTGTTAAATAGTGTTTACACGAGCGATATGGTATAATGGGAGCAAGAGAGCCGAAAGAGGTGTTCCCATGAGCAATGAACAACAACGCCACGACATCAGCGATGCGGTATGGAGCCTGCTGGAACCGCATCTGCCAGGACAAC
>NZ_JAFOIN010000090.1:0-12723 GCF_017421385.1 Ruthenibacterium sp.
CGACAAGGTGAAGATCATGGTTGGCGGCGCGCCTGTCACCGAGGCTTTCTGTGAGCAGATCGGCGCGGACAAATACACCGCCGACGCCGCCAGCGCCGCCGACGCCGCCGTCGCTCTCTGCCGCGCCTCCGCATGAACGGGGAAGGCCGAAACTCAGAAAACAGAAAAGAGGCAGGCGAATGAAAAGAGACATGAAACGCTGGCTGGAAGAGCTGCGCGGCGCTCCTGTTAAAAAGGCGATGCCCGTGCTTTCTTTCCCGGCCATCCAGCTTATGGGAATCAGCGTGCGGGAGCTGATCTCCAGCAGCGACGCCCAGGCGCGCGGAATGCATCTCGTGGCCCAGCGCACAGACGCGGCCGCGAGCGTGAGCCTGATGGATCTTTCCGTGGAGGCCGAATGCTTCGGTTCCGCAATCCGCGTTTCGGACGAGGAAGTTCCCACCGTTGTGGGCAGCATCGTTTCCACCGAAGAAGAAGCACGCGCGCTGGCCGTCCCTCCCGTGGGCGCCGGGCGCACCGGGTTATACATCGAGGCCATTGAAAAAGCGGTCGGCCTGATCACCGACCGCCCCGTGTTCGCCGGCGTTATCGGGCCATTCTCACTGGCCGCACGTCTGCTGGACGTGACCGAGATCATGATCTATTGCTACGAAGAACCGGACATGGTCCACGTCCTGCTGGAAAAGGCCACACAGTTCATCACGGAATATTGCAAAGCCTACAAAGAAGCAGGCGCGAACGGCGTCGTCATCGCAGAGCCCGTGGCCGGGCTGCTCTCGCCCGCTCTTTCGGCAGAATTCTCCGGCCCTTATGTCAAGCAGATCGTGGATGCTGTTCAGGACGATTCGTTCCTCGTCATCTATCACAACTGCGGCAACAGCACCATCCAGATGATCGATTCCATTCTGGAAACCGGCTCCGCCGCTTATCATTTCGGCAACGCCATTGATATGGCCGAAATGATGACCCATATTCCGGCCGGCACGGTGGCTATGGGCAACGTGGACCCCGCCGGGGAGTTCCGGAACGGCACGCCGGAATCCATTCGTGCCGCCACGCTTGGCGTGATGGACGCATGCTGCAAGTATCCCAACTTTGTGATCTCCTCCGGCTGCGATATCCCGCCGCTCTCCCGCTGGGAAAACATCGACGCGTTTTTCGCCGCCGTGAATGAATTTTACGCCGGTACTGCCGCAGGCCGCGGCTGAACCGGGCCTTAAAACAAGGATGTGATGAAATGGATTACTCCGCACTGGCCGAGCAGGTGCGCGGGTTGGGCGCCTATAAGGCAGGCGTGGTCGATTTGCAGGATGTCCGCTTCGACCGCGCGTTCCGCGCAATGTGCGAAACGAACGCCTGCGGCAACTACGGAAAATGCTGGATGTGCCCGCCGGACGCCGGGGATATCGATGCGCTGATGAACGAAGCCCAAAGCTACCAAAAAGCGCTTGTATACCAAACGGTGGGGAAGCTGGAGGACAGCTATGATTTTGAGGGCATGATGGAGGCGGCGCGGCTGCACAACGAGCTTTCGCGGGCACTTGCCAAATGGTTCGCCACGCTGCCTTTCGCCAAAAAGCTGCATCTGGGTGCGGGCGGCTGCCACATGTGTGGGGTGTGCGCCAAACGCACGAATGAACCCTGCCGGCATCCGGAGCTTGCGATGCCCTCTCTGGAGACTTACGGCATCAACGTCTCAGAGCTTGCCGCCTCCAGCGGCATGAAGTACATCAACGGGCAGAACACCGTAACTTATTTCGGCGCGCTGCTGTTCTGCGAGGCATGAGCGCCGGCGGGCGGCAGTCAACTGTGGGAGGGAACGCTTTGGCAAAAGTGAGCGTCAACGGAACACACCTTGAAGCGCAGATGGGTGCGCTGCTGAGCAGCGTCATTCTGCCGCACCATGCACTGGAAATGCCCTGCGCCGGATACGGCCGCTGCGGCAAGTGCCGCGTCGTCGCCCACGGCGCGCTGAGCGCCCTTTCAGACGCAGAGCGGGAACACCTTTCCCCGCAGGATATCTCCCGGGGCGTGCGTCTGGCCTGCTGTGCCCGTGTGGAGGGCGACTGTACGGTAACGCTGGAGGGTGCTGCCGCCAGCCAGATCCGTTTGGCCGGCGAGATGCCGGATTTTGTGCATGACCCAATCTTTTCCGTCTGCGGAGCCGCAGTGGATATCGGCACGACTACGCTGGCGTCCTGCCTGTACGGGCCGGACGGTACGCTGCTGGCCCAGGCCAGCGCGCCGAATCCGCAGGCGGGCTGGGGCGCCGACGTCATCTCCCGCATCGAGGCCGCACTGCACGGCAGCGGCGATGCGCTGGCCGCCTCCGTGCGCGCCGGTGTGCGGGCACTGGTGTTGGAAATGGCCGCTTCAGCGCATATCTCCGCTGAAGCAGTGGACGCGCTGGTCATCACAGGGAACACCGCGATGCTGTACCTGCTCACGCAGACAGGCCCGGACTGTCTTTCCCATGCCCCGTTCGCCGCTTCCCGCCTGTTTGGAGAAACGCTTGCGGCTGGGGAGCTTGGCCTGCCCTGCCCCCATGCGCAGGTATATCTGCCCCGCTGTATGTCCGCTTTTGTGGGTGCGGACATCACCACGGCGTTGCTGGCCAGCGGCATCTGCTCCAAGCCGGACACCCGCATGCTGGTGGATATTGGAACCAACGGCGAGATCGCTCTTTGGCATCGCGGGCAGCTTTCCTGCTGCTCCACGGCCGCCGGGCCCGCCTTTGAGGGGGCCGGGCTTTCCATGGGGATGGCCGGAAAGACGGGCGCAGTGGATCACGTCCGCGTACAGGACGGCGTACTGCAGGCCCACGTCATTGGGGGCGGCGCGCCGAAAGGGATCTGCGGCAGCGGCGTCATCGACGCGCTTGCCTGCCTGCTGGAGCTGGAGCAGCTGGACGAAACCGGGCTTCTGGAGCAGGACCCTGCGCCCGTTGCGCCGCCTGTATGCCTGACGCAGAAAGACGTCCGCATGGTACAGCTTGCCAAAAGCGCCATCTGCGCCGGGCTTCGCACGCTGCTGCGCGTGGAAGGGCTTTGCGGGGCGGACGCCGCCGAGCTGGCCGTCGCGGGCGGCTTCGGCAGCTATCTGGATGTAAACAGCGCGGGCCGCATCGGCCTTCTGCCCGAAGAACTCGTTCCCCGTGTGCGCGTGCTGGGAAACGCGGCCTTGAGCGGCGCGGCCATGCTTTTGCTGAACAGGGGCTTTATCCCCCACAGCGAGGCCCTGGCTGCCGGAGCGAGGACGGTGGACCTTTCCACCAGCGCGGAATTCATGAACGCCTATACCGAAGGTATGTTTTTCTGACGCTCCCAAAGGGGCTTGCAAAAAACGTGCCTGTCCTGTACACTGTAGCATATACAATTGCATATTGCGCCGCGCATTTCCGGGGAAGCGGGTGAAACTCCCGCGCGGTCCCGCCACCGTATTGGGCTTTGCCCTCAGCCGGGGTACCGGGCACGGCGCTGTTCTCACGATTTACGATGGATGGATCGTGCGCGTCTGTTTTGTCAAAAAAGCCGCGCTCCCGGTCCGGGAGGCGCGGCTTTTTATTTTTGCTTTCAGGAGGAATTGAAACATGTCTGCACAAAAGAAAAAAACGCTGATCATCGTCTGCGCCGCGGTCGTTCTTGTGGCCGCAATGCTGGCGGTATGGTTTGCCTTTGGCCCGAAGGGTACCGCCGGGCAGAAGGCCATCGGCGTAACCGTCGTATACGCCGACGCGACCGCCGATGAATTCAGCTTCTCTACCGACGCGGAATTTCTGCGCCAGGCACTGGAGGAGCAGAAGCTTGTCGAAGGCGAAGAATCCCAATACGGTCTGTATGTAAAAACAGTCAACGGCGTGACGGCCGACGAGGCCAAAGAGGAGTGGTGGTGCTTCACGAAGGACGGCGAGGATGTGATGACCGGCGTTGACTCCACCCCGGTCGCGGACGGCGACCACTTTGAGATCACGCTGAAAACCGGCTACTGAGATGGGCAAGACGCGCAGCCTTGTTACCGCCGCGTTCCTCGCGGCGGTGCTGGTGGCTTCCAAATTCGCGCTGGACGGCCTGCCCAATATCGAGCTGGTGAGCCTGCTGGTCATCCTGTACACGCTGGAATATCCGCGGCTGGCCGTGCCCGCCGTTTATACCTATGTCTTTGTGTACGGCCTGCTCAACGGCTTTGGCATCTGGTGGTTCCCGCAGCTGTATATTTGGGCGGTGCTGATGCTGTTCGCCCGGCTGATGCGTCAAAACCGCTCTGTGCTGCTCTGGGCCCTGCTGAGCGGGCTGTTTGGCCTTTGCTACGGCGCGCTGTACGCTGTTTCCTACGCGGTGATGAACGGCGGCATTGCCGCGGGCGTTGCCTGGTGGGTAACAGGCATCCCATTCGACCTGCTGCACGGCGCGGGCAATTTTGTTGTGGCGCTGCTGCTTTATAAACCGCTGCGCTATTGCCTGCAGCGTACAAAGCAGCTTGGGCCGCAGGCATAAACTGTATTATATAAAAAGCAGACGGAGCTTTCAGCTCCGTCTGCTTTTTGTTCCTTCCGTCAGTCCTTCCGGGAGACCAGTATTTTTTCCCGGTATTCCCGCGGCAGCATCCCCGCCACACGTTTGAACACCTTTGTGAAATAACTCTGATCCTCATACCCCACAGCCAGGGAAATATCCGTCATGCGCAGCTCGCGGCGGCGCAAAAGTTCCTTCGCCTTGTTCACACGCACGCGGTTGAGGTACTCGTTGAACGTCACGCCCGTCTCCTGCTTGAAAATGCGGCTCAGGTAAGCCGGAGAAAGATATACCATCCGGGCGGTGTCCTCCAGCGTGATGCGCTCTTTGTAATTGACGCTGATGTACTGTGTACACCGGTGGATGATGTTGGCGTGCTTGGCGTCCGAGAAGCGGAACAGGTCGTCCATAAAGTGGTTCACCACGCCTGCAAGCCACAGGCAGAGCGAATCAATGGTGGTGAATGCGCCGATCCTGTAACGGTATTCATGACTCAGCCGCATCGTGTGCTCTGCGTCCGCGCCGTTCTCGATGGCTGTCCGGGAAATCAGCACCAGCAGCTCATACAGACGGGATTTCACAAGCTCCATATCCCCGCCGTCCACGAACAGGATCGCGCCCAGCAGCTCGTTCAAAAGACGGCGCGCGCCGTCGCGGTCCTTCCGGGCCACGCACTGCAGCAGCACATGCTCCTTTTCAAACGGATAGGGCGGCGGCGCTTCCTCTTGCTTAAGCTCCAGGATATAGGAAGTGATCTGCCCCTGCAGCTCCTCTGAATGGCCCGACTCCATCATTCTGTTTTCCGCCGAAACATTGTTCATAAACCCAACGGCCATGAACAAAAGCACCGAAAGCTGCGTCACCCGTTCTGTCGGCACAAAGGGAATATTCTCCAGCACCTGCACCGCGGCCTGTTTCTGTGCCTCTGTGAGGCGGACATTTTCCGTCAGCTCGCAGGCGATAAAATCCTGTTTTTCTACCATAATGAACGGGCCGACCGTGATTTTCGCCTCGGCGCCGCCTTCGCCCAGAATCGGAGAGACAAAGCATGTGAGCCCCATCGGACAAAAATAGATATACTTGCCGCCGAAGCGCTCGGCCTCCGTCATACCGTAGATATGCGCCTGCACGCACCGGTCGTGAGAGGCGCCTGCGGCGGCGCACATGCCGCAGCTCTCGCAGCCGTACCCGTATTCATCAAAAGCCCTGCCGGTTTTGTCGGACAGCGTGCAGCCCAGACCTGTGGATTGGGAAAAGGCCTTTGCACATTCCCGCGCCAGCCTGCGGTCGAATTGCTCGTATTCCATCTGCGTTCCCGCCTTTCCCCGTGCGCTGCTTTTCTCTCCTTTATCATACAATTTTTCGTTTGGAACATCAATAACATTAAAGCAAAAAAATCCCAAAGGCAGCATTTACCGGCTGCGCCGCATCCGCTTTATACGGTATGAGCCGCCGTTTTACCATTCACCGGCAACCTCTACTGCAATCTTGTGCCACTGCGCCAGCCGCTCGGGGTGGTACTGCACCGTGCTGACATCTTTCAAAATCAGCTCGCAGGTACATCCGTTCTCTTTTGCCGCGCGGCAGGTCTCCTGCAGTTCCCTGCGCACAAGCTCCGGGTCAAAGGAAGCAGCCGCCAGATAGGCCGGGTTCGGCTTGCGGGAGATGACATAGTCGCCGTGGATATGCTCTGCTCCCGCTCTGATATCCGCCCAGGGGCTCATGGAGATCTTGCGTACGTTTTTGATCTTGCGGATGTAATCGATCCGGTTGTGCAGCGGCTCACAGCAGCCGTAATAGACCAGGCCGAACTGCTCCAGCAGCGGCTTGACATATTCGACCTCATACTCTTCAAACATCTGGGGCGAGACAGACCCCAGCATCTGCGCCAGGCCAAATGTCCATACATCTCCCGGCCGAACGTTTTTTTCTTTGTCCTGCGGCAGCTCATCTGTATACGCGCCCGTACAATGTACCGTCGGCTCATATGCGTCGAACAGCTGCTTTTCCGTCAGCTGGTCGATCAGGCTCTGGCAAATGTCCGCCATGCGTCTGGCCGCCTTGTGCAGCAGCTCCGGCTCGTCCGCAAAAAAGAAGAAAAAGTTATCTGTCCCGATCGCCTCCACAAGGTCGTCCCAGATACCGCAGTGGAACATGCGCACGCCTGTCAGGCGCACCGGCAGTATCCCCGACACCATTTCGCTGACCTTTTCCCAGCGCTTTTTGTCCTTCGCCTCGTCCACGCGGATGTCCGGGAATTTCAAATTTTCAAGGTCGCTTTCGCTGCTCAGCTGGCTGACATACGAGTGGCTCACCACATCATTTCTTTCGTCAGCGGCCAACGTCACTTCCCGGCGCACAACGCCGTGGTGGTACCCCTCGATGGTTTTGGGCAGTTCCAGATACGGCTCGAATACTTTGTCCGCGGGAAAATATTTTGCCTGGTACAGCTGTTTGCGCAAAGCATCCTCCACAATACGGGCGTCCGCATCCCTGCACCGGAGCTTCAAGTCCCCGTCCACATCCAGCTCATGCCAGGGCAGCTGGTCTATCATGATCAGAGGGCGGCATTCGCGCAGCCCGTTCAATGCCTTCCACAGAGCGCGCCGCTCTTCATTTACGGGCGCAAACGCGACCTCCCGGTATTCTTTTGCCAGTTGTGTAAGAATTTGTTGATCCGCATTCATGCTTTCCGCTCCTTTCGCCGTGCCCTTCGGCACGGGCTTCTTTCACAGGACATCCTTGCTTCCCCGTCTGTCTCTGCCTCAAAGCTCCAGCTTCATCAGTCGTGCAATTGCAAGAATATAGATGCGCAGCGCTTTGTACAGTTGCGCCATTTCCATGGCCTCGTCCGCACCGTGGGGGGCGCCCGCCCAAACAGGGCGGGGCTGGTCCGTCTCGCCGGGACCGTAGCTGATCGCATTTGCAAACCGGCGCGCATAGGTTCCGCCGCCCATCGCAAAAGGCGCGTCGCTGCGGTTCGCCAGCTCGTTGTAGGTATTTGTCAGCGTGCGGATCTCCGGAGAATTTGGGTCGATGCAGAACGGAGCGCGCATGGCGCCCGGCTCAAAGCTGCCGCCTGCGTTTTCCGCCAGCGCGCACAACGCCGCGCGCAGCCTTTCGCCGTCCATGGCGGCCGGGTAACGGATATCTACGCTTTGACGCAGGCGGCCCTGCTCAAGACGTACCATCCCGCCCACACATGTGAGAGGGCCGAATACATCGTCGCGGGCCGCTACGCCCAGCGCACTGCCGTCTGTATCCGCGTGCAGCGTGCGCAGCATCCGAAGTGCCCGTTTCTCCTGCGGCGTGCACAGACCGTTGTCCAGCAAATAACCCACCACCAGCCCGATGGCGTTGACAGACCCCTGCGGCCCGGCCACATGCCCGCCTTTTCCCCGCGCTTCAATTCGCACACAACCGTTTTCGGCCCGTACTGTTATGTTTTCCGTATCCGGCAGGCGGGTCTTTTCTGTCCGCACCAGCGCATAGGCGCGGTCCGGCACCACGTTTTTTGCCTCGCCGCCAAAAAATTCCTTCAAGCAGCCGTTCAGCGGCGCGCTTACCAGCCAGCCGCTGTATCCCCCCTTTTCCGCATATCCCACCGGGAAACGCGCGTCGGGAGAAAAACAAAATGCGGGCTGCGGATAATGGGCAAGGTAGTAGTCTACATCCTGCATGCCCGTTTCCTCATTTGTGCCGAACAAAACGTGCAGCGTATAGGGCAGTTTCACGCCTTGTTCCTTAAAAAATTTTGCGGCATACAGTGTGATGACGGCCGGCCCCTTATCGTCGGCTGTGCCGCGCCCCACCGCGAATCCGTCCCGCAGCGTCATGCAGAACGGGTCGCCTGTCCATCCGCTGCCCTCGGGTACCACGTCCAGATGTGTGATGAGCGCGATCTGTTTTTCGCTTTTGCCCGGCAAGTCGGCATACCCCACATAGCCCTCGCAGTTCCGCGTGGAAAGGCCCATACCCGAAGCAATTTCCAGAGCGGCCTCCAGCGCGCGCTTCGGCCCCGTGCCGAAAGGCGCGCCCGGCGCTGGCTCTCCCTGTACGCTTTTAATGTCCACCAGCGTTTTCATATCTCGCAGGATGCCCTCATGGCTGCGCTTCACAAATGCGTCGATCTGCCGGAGCAGCCGTTTTTCATTTTCGTCCATACCGGTTCTCCTTTTTTGCGCGCTGCTCAGCGCACAGGCAGTTCCCGTGCAAACAGAGCGCACATGTCCTGCGCGTCCTCCATACAGGCGGCGTCATACCACACCACTGTTTTCTGGCTCTTCAGCAGGTCCATGTTCGACTCGATCTCGGCTCGTGTCAGACGCAGCACCGGGATCACCCGGGTCAGTTTCTCCCGGCTGCGCTTCCACACCTCCACCGCACGGTCGGTGTTCGGGTCCGAGGAAAGCTCCATCAGCCGGATATTCGGCAACGATGCGACAGAGGCCAGGCATCGTTCGCTGAGGGCATGCATGTGGATAAACACCTCGTCGAATTTGCGAAAAATGCGCTCCGTGCGCGGCCGGCCGAACTCCTCGAACTGCTCCAGAGAGATCATTGTGGTCGTATCCTCGGACACATGCCCCAGGCCGCGGCCGGGCAGCCATTCGCCAAAGCCCGTCACCACGCCGCCGTATACGTCTCCTGCCGCCTCCATCTGTTTTTCATAGTTCCATACAAGCGCGTCCGCGCAGTAATCCAGCAGCGCCTTCAGGTCCTCCGGCTCTTCATAGAAATCGTAGAAAAAGTCGTTGCCGCGCAGCGTGTTTGCCATCTCCAGCGCGCCGGACGCGCCGCGCACCATGGGCAGAAAATAATCGCTGTACTTCTCGCGCAGATATGCGATACCGCCGTTCACCATCCGGAATACCGGGTTGTTTTCATCCATTGCCAGCTTTTCCAGTTCTCCGGGCGCATCCAGCATCGCGTAATGCCAGCTCGTATCGCTCTCGTAGTCCACCCGGCCGCCCAGAAAGGCCGTGTGTTCGGCAATGCCGTACCACGGCCCTTCCGCGGGCACCGTATCATCCGCAAGCTCCGCCCGCTGCGCCAGACGTTCGATGGTACACTGGGCGCGGGCGTCCAGATATTTGTACACATCGTCCGGAAATGTGTAGTCCGTAAGCGACAGCGCAGGCGAGGGCAGCGTGGCGATGTTTTTCACTTTCAGCAGCGCGCAGCCCACGGCCTTCGTATCATAAAAAGCACGCGTTTTCGCAATGCAGTTTTCAACCTTTGCCTTATCCATTTTCATTGTCGTTCCCTCCGTTTCGGCCGCTCAACCCGCGGACTGAGCGATTTTCCAGCAGAATTCATGCCGGCCGCCGCCCAGCACGGCGCCGTTTTCCGGCGCCTGCACACCGGCGGGCAGCCGCAGACGTGCGGTCGTTCCAAACGGCACCCCGGCGGTAAACGTCACCGTGTCCCCGTCCTTTTTCCAACCTGCAAAAATAGTGCCGTGCGGGCTTTCCACACTGCACGAAAGCGTGTCGATGGCCAAATCCAGCGCGGGCGCCAGCAGGAAGCTGCGGTATGCGGGAATGTCCCCATCGGGGCGGATGCCCGCAAAATAGCGGTAAAACACCGCCGATACATCCGAAAACATGTAATGGTTGTGCGAGCCGCCCAGGTTCCAGCACTCCGCCAGCGTCGTGCAGCCGTGAGCCACCCAGTACAGATAGCCGGGGTAGTCCTCCCGCGTGAGCATCTTGTAGATCACGTCCGTGCGCCCGTATTCGCCCAGCATGTTCAGCACATATTTCGAGCCGAGAATGCCGTAATCAATGTGCCAGCCGTTTTGCGCGATGCGCTCTGCCAGGCGCTCCATCAGCCGCGCCTCCTCCTGCGGCTTCAGCAGATGATGGAAAGCCACACAGCCGTCCGAGGTCTGGCATGCTCCCGCCACCTCGCCGGTATCCGCATCCACAAAATTGCGCAGCAGCGCCGCACGGATCTCCTCGCTCCTGGCAAGATACGGGTCGTCAAGGCCCAGCACACGGCTCATTTTGGAAAGCATCCTGGCGCTGCGGTAATAGCAGGCGGTATCCGTCAGGGCCACAGGCGCTTTGAACGTGCTCATGTTGACAGAGATTGCCGGGCCGTCGAAGGGTGCGCACCAGTCTCCGATGCCGTAGTTCACGATGCCGTCCACAGCCATGCTGGACATAAAATCAAAATGGCGGCAAATGAAAGGATAATACCGCGCCAGAATGGCTGCGTCTCCCGTCTGTTCGTACAGCGCCCAGGGCAGCGTCGTCAATACCATCGACCAGTCCGGCCCATTGCCCCAGTTATAGCCCCAGCCCGTTGACGGACATACGCAGGGAATGGAACCGTTGGGTCTCTGGCTTTGGCAAAGGTCGTCCAGCCATTTTTCCAGAAACAGGAATGCGTCATAATTCAGCAGGAGCTGATCGTGCACGGTACCCGCGTCTCCCGTCCAGGCATTCTTTTCCCGGTGGGGGCAGTCTGTGGGCACGCCCTGGCAGTTGGAGATGCTGGACCAATGGCATAGGCGCTGAATCGTCATCAGCGTATCGTCCGAACATTCAAAATGTCCGGTGCGCTCGAAAGACGTGTGCATCACAAGGCCCATGATGCACGGTCCCGGCAGCTCTTCCGGCAGCCCCTCGGCCTCCACATAGCGGAAGCCGTGATATACGAACTGCGGCGTCCATTCCTCCGGCCCGTCGCTCTTTTTGATATATTTGTCCGTCTGGAATTCCCCGGTGCGCACAAAGCCGCTGATGTGCTTCTGTTCCACATGCTGTCCGTCCCCGGTCAGGTCCTCGCAGTAGCGCAGCACAATCTCGCTGCCTGCGGGGCCATAGGCCGTCAGGCGCACCTTGCCTGCAAAATTCTGGCCCAGGTCGAAGATCCAGCGCCCCTCCTGCGTGCGGTATGCGTTCACGGGCGCAAGCTCCTGCATCACGCGTATAGGCTGCATCTCAGCCGCGCGCAGCACGCCGCCGGCGCCGCGCACCAACTCGGCGTCCTGCCAGCCGTCCGCGCCGTACGTGCTCTCGCTCCACCCCGGCAGCTCCAGCCGCGCGTCGTACCACTCGCCATTGCGGATGGAATTGAACGTGATGGGCCCGGGCGAGGTTTTCCAGCCTGTATCGCTGCAGATGCAGTCCTGTGTACCGTCGGCGTATGTGATATACAGCTCACACAGCAGCTTGGGCACCGCACGCCAGCTTGCCTGACGGATGTTCCACGCATCCTCGGTGAAACAGTTGTACCAGCCGTTGCCCAGCGCCACGCCCAGCGTAGCCGGGCCTGCCGCCGGCAGGTGCTCCGTTACATCATACACGCGGTAATACGACAGCGCGTCGTATTTGGTGAACGCAGGCTCCAGCAGATTTTCAGAAACCTTTTTCCCCTCTATGAACGCCTCGTGGTACCCCAGCCCGCAGATATACAGCCGCGCGCTGCGCACCTCGCCCCGCAGCGGGAACGTGCGGCGCAGATAGGGCGCGCCTGTGTCCGTTTTGTCCATTTTCAGAAACGGCGCCGTGATCCAGCGTGCGCGCCAGGCCTCGTTCAGCTTGCCCGTCTCGAAAAAGGCCGGACGGCTGACGGCCGCTTCTCCGGCACGGTTCCACGCCGTCACACACCAATAATACCGGGTGCGGGGCTGCAGCGGCGGGCCGGCATAGGCCACGCTCACATTCCCATCACCCGCGGTCTGGCCGGAATCCCACACGTCTCCCTGCCCCGCCTGTGCGCGCCGCGCGTCTGTGGACACTGTGATGCGGTACGCCGTCTGGGCGTCGCCCCGCGTGTCCGAGCGCATTTTCCAGCCGAAGCGTGGCGTACGGTCCAGCCCCAGCGGATTTTCCTGATGATTGCAGGTGCACTGTACGATTTTAAAGCATCCCATAAAAAGCCATCCTTTTCTGTGGGCGCGCGGCCCTTTTTTATTTTCCGTACCGGCCCAGTTTGTGGGCAGTCTGATACATGGCGATCACGTTTTCCACGGGCGTGTTGTCCTGCAGATAATGCGTGGGCGCAAGGCAGTAGCCGTGGTGCGGCATCATCGTCTCCAGCGTCTCCGCCACGTTCTGTACCACCGCTTCGGGCGTCATCACGGCCAGCTTTGCCGTAGAAATGCACCCGTGGAACGCCAGCCTGCCGCCGTATTTCCGTGCAAGACAGGCGGGGTCCATGTCCGCGGCTTCCGGCTGCAGCGTATCGACCGCCCGGATGC
>NZ_JAFOIN010000006.1:0-8156 GCF_017421385.1 Ruthenibacterium sp.
CATGGCCAGTACCTCGCGGTAATCCGCCGCAGCGCGGGGCGCGGGCTGGCCCGCTGCCGTCACAAGCTGCACGCCCTTCTCCCGGCGGTCCTCATAATTGTCGCACACGGCCAGCACACGAACGCCCGGCTGGGGCAGGATACAGTTTTCCAACAGGTTGGAGCCGCGGTTGCCCAGGCCGATAACACCTACATTCAATACTTCTTTCATAAATGGATACTCCCTTTCCGTTTCAAAAGCGGCCCGCACAGGCTCTGGGCCGTTATTTCCTTCGTCTGCGCAGGTATTCGGACACGGAAACACCATAAAAGCGCGAAAATGCACGCTTGAACGAATAATCGTTTTCGTAGCCCACGGCGCGCGCCGCCGCCGCCAATGTGATTTTTTTATTTTCCAGCATCTCGCAGGCCAGTTCCATCCGGCCGCTGAGCAGGAAATCGTAAAAATTAATGCCGCACACACGCTTGAACAGCTTCGAAACCGCGGAGACTGAAAGGTTGAACCGGTCTCCAAGGTCCTTAAGAGAAAGATCCGGGTCCGTCAGATGCTCCTTAACGTATTCCACGACCTGCTGCTCCGTATCCCCAGCCTGCTGAGACGCTGTTTTCTCCGCACAGAACAGCGCATTCACCCGGTACAGCGCCCCCCACATGCCGTCATCCGTCTGTGCGCTGCTGACAGCGTCAAACTCAGCAGCATAGCGTGCGGGCTGCGGGTCGAACTCATGGATGATGCGCGAATACGTCTGCGCCAGCATCAGCACCAAACGCCGCATGTTCTGCTGAGACACGCCCCTGCGCTCGTTTTCAGCGCGTATCTCGCCCAGGATCGTCTCCGCCATCGCCTGCTGGCCCGCTTTCGCACGGTTGATGAGCTGAAGCTCCCACTCGACGGGATAATAGATCCCCCGGTCGGGAGATGTAAGGCACGCGCCGTCGGACAGACGTGCAGAAAGCTGCTCCGCCGCTGCATAATAAGATTTACTAATGCCCAAAACGCCCTCCTCCAAGCTGCCGCAGGCGATAAAAGGCATCGTTTCCGTGTGCTCCTGATACGAGAGCGCGACCCGCTGCGCCAGCGTCTGCGGGCACACCTCATCCGGCCCTCCCGGTGCGACAATGGCCGCCAGACGCGTCCTGGAAAGTTCCGTGATCTCATACAAAAGGTCAAAGGATGAAAGAGCCTCTTCCAGCGGCATCACACCGTGGCTTCCTTCTCTTTCTTCCACCAGCAGCACAAGATGGGACATCGAATCTGAAAAGCCGATGTCGAACTCCCGCATTTTTTCCGCAGCCTCCGCCGCATCGAAATACCCCTGCAGCAGCCGGCGCAGAAAATTGCTCCGCGCGGTGGCGCGGTAACGCTCTGCCATATGCAGCACATTTTCCCGTTCCGCAGCCAGCTGGCACAGCGATTCCTCAATGATCGCATATTCATCCCCCGCATGCACCGGCGCGGGAAGGCGGTGTGCCGCGCTGTCTGCCAGCCGCTTGAGCGGGGTGTAGGTCAGCTTTGTAAGCAGCCACGCCAGATTCACCGTCAGCAGCACTGAAATAAGCACCAGCACGGCGATAAACCAGACGCTTCGTGTCCGTACCAGCGGCACGGCGGAAAAGCCGGACGTGATATCCACCGGGAAACATACGGAGCGGTAAGTATAATCAGCCTCTGCGGCCCTGGCCGTGAAGGATATCCCCGCCAGCTCTCTGTCCGCGCCGCGGATAGAAAGGGAGAGCATATCGTCCGTGCGCAGCAATGCGATCTGGTTGCGGATGGCGGAGCGGTCCAGTTCCACCAGCAGAAAGCTCCGCATGGGACGATTGTACTCCATCGCCTCTGCAAAGAACAGCCGGGACGCCGCGCCGCCCGTCATGCCGAGCTGCGCGCCGCACACCAGGCCGCTGTTTTCCGGCAGGCTCAAACGCTCGTACACCACAGCGCTCTCCAGCGGCGTCTGCCCTTTTTCCAGCGAAAATGTGCGGAAGAAGTCTGCCGTATCATAAAAGCCGGCGGAGGAATACACCTCCTCCTTTTCGGGAAAGACCACAGACAATTGCCGGATCACGCCGCTGGCCGCGGTATAGCCGCGCAGGTCTCCGCAGATGGCCAGTTTCTCGCGCAGGCCGAACTCTTCGTCATACAGCCCCGCGGCCGCACCGCGCCGCTTTACCCACTGCGTCTCGGACAGCTGCTGCCCAAGGCCCTGAACGCGCTTGAACTCCGCATCCAGTGTGCGGGCCGCAAGCTCGGCGGTATGGGCCTGGCGGGCGGCGTCCTCGCGCTGCTGTGCGCGGAAGGTGGAGACGGCCAGCACCCCCGCCAGGATGACCACCGGCACAAGGCATATGAACACATAGGAAAAGAAGATGCGCTGCACCGTGGAAAGCCTGTGCCGCACGGCCGGCTTTTTCTTCATCGTGTGCGCCCCCCCTCCCCGGCGGGCGCGTGCGGCCCGCCACAGACAAATCACTTCAAAACGGCAGCTCCAGTATATCAAAACACGCGCCGTTTGAAAAGCGTGCCGCCTGTGCTCCCTGTGGGGAAAAAGCAAGCTGCCAAGCCGTTTTCCAGTGCTTGCGCATCTTTTTTTGACAAAATCGCAAAATTGGAAATCGCTGCGCCGGCCCGGCAAAACATGCCGCAAAAGCCCCGCTTTTTCAAAAAAGCGCACGGCTTCAAATTTGGTTCGTTGCAAACGCGGCCCGGCGCGGTTATGCTGAAAGCACAGCCCCGGACGGCTTTTCCGCCGGACACAGGACAAAACGGCAACATGTGATCGAGAGGATGTGGCACATTGACAACCATTTGCAAAAAACGCGGCGCGCCGCGGCAGAGCCTCGCGGACCGGATCGGCCGCAGGCGGCTGCGGGAGAGCGGTGAGCTCTATCTCATCATGCTGCCGGTGCTGGTGATGATCTTTATCTTTTTTTATATGCCCATGTTCGGCGTTGTCATCGCTTTTCAGGATTACGTCCCCGGCGACCCCTTCTTCGCGTTTGACGGCTCTACAAAATGGGTGGGCCTGCAGCATTTTAAAACGTTCTTTTCTTCCATCTATTTTCCGCGCCTGTTAAAAAACACGCTCACGCTCAGCCTGATGAACCTCGCGTTCGGCTTCTGGGTCCCCATAGCGTTCGCGCTGCTGCTCAACGAGGTAACGCACCTGCGCTACAAAAAGCTGGTGCAGACAGCCAGCTATATGCCCTATTTCATCTCCATGGTAGTGGCCGCGGGCATGGTGGTCTCCTTTATTGAAAAGGACGGCCTTGTGAACCAGATCATCACGCTGCTGGGCGGCGACCCCGTCTCCTTCCGCACCGACCCGAAATGGTTCCCTGTTGTATACACGGTCACGAACATCTGGAAGAGCTTCGGGTGGAACAGCATCCTCTATCTCTCCGCCATGGCCTCCATCGACCCGGCGCTTTACGAATAGGCGCGGCTGGACGGCGCGAACCGTTGGCAGCAGGCACTGCACATCACGCTGCCGATGATCGCCCCCACAATCGCCATCATGCTCATCTTCGCGGTGGGCGACATCATGAGCTCCAACACCGACCTGATCCTGCTTTTGTACAACAACGCCACCATGAAGACCGCCGACGTGTTCGGCACCTACGTTTACCGCGAGGGTCTGCTCACGGGCAAGACCAGCCTTGGCACCGCCATCGGCCTGTTCGCCTCCACGGTGAATCTGATCCTTGTTTTCATCGCCAACAAATGCAGCAATAAAATCTCCGGCGACGGACTGTTCTGAAAACGAAAAGGAGGCTTACCGCCATGCTCCGACAAAAACACGGCATCCGCGAAGGCTCCCGCCTGGCGAGCATGCTCATTTACCTCGCCACCGGGCTGTGCTGCATCGTCACCGTGTACCCCATGTACTATGTGCTCATCCGCTCTGTCAGCGCGCCCGAGCACGCGCTTGCGGGTGACATGCTGCTGTTCCCAAAAGGGTTTGACCTTAACTCCTACCGCGTCATCCTTTCCGACACGACTCTGTGGCGCGCCTACGGCAATACGCTTTTGTATGTTGTCGTCACCACGCTGCTGATGCTCCTGTTCTGCACATTGTGCGCGTATCCCCTGTGCATGCCCGGGCTTTTGGGCAAAAAGGCCGTTGTCACCTACCTGCTCGTTCCCATGTATTTTTCGGGCGGGCTGATCCCCACGTTCCTTGTAATGAACCGCCTTGGCCTGTACAACAACATCTGGGCCGTCATCCTGCCTGGGTCTCTGAGCATCTGGAACATCATTCTTGCACGCACGTATTTCGCCTCTATCCCGGACACCATCCGGGAATCCGCAGCCATCGACGGCGCCAGTCACTTCACCATTCTGCTGCGCATCTATACGCCGCTGGCAAAGCCCATCCTGGCCGTCATTTCCATCTACACCATCGTCATCACCTGGAACAGCTGGTTCAACGCGCTGGTCTATCTGCCCGACACCGCGCTGCAGCCCCTGCAGCTCTACCTGCGCCGGGTGCTGCTGGAAAACACCGTGGATCTGACAAAGCTGCCCATGAACGAAGTGGCCGAGGCCGTGCGCCGTTCACTTTCCAACGTGCAGCTCAAATATGCGATGATTATTTTCACCACATTGCCCGTACTGTTTGCCTACCCCTTCTTCCAAAAGCATTTTGTAAAGGGCATCATGGTCGGCTCATTGAAGGGCTGACCCTCTTCAAGGCAGATTTCGCCCCGACGCCTCGGGTCGAAGTATGATAAAATATCATCAAACAGGAGGAACGACATGAAACATCTGAAAAAACTTACCGCACTATTCCTTGCGGCGGCGCTTGCGCTTTCCATGGCCGCCTGCGGCGGCGCATCGTCCGCCCCGGCTTCCGGCTCTGCATCCGCCGGGGACGGCGCCCGGCGTCTGACGATGCTTGTGCCCAACAACACAAACCAGTACATCAAATTCGACGAACGCGAGGACTACCCTGTCTGGCAGGAGCTGAAAGCCCTGTTTGCACAAAAGAGCCTGGAGCTGGAATTTGAGGTCGTCCCAGCGGACCAGTACCCCACAACGCTTCAAACGCGCATCGCCTCCGGCACCGACCTGCCGGACATCGTATGCCTGACGCCGTTTGACGACGCCGCCGCGATGGACCTTGCCAACAAGGGCACCATCCAGCCCATCAACACCATCATGGACGAGTACGGCGACGGCACCTTCAACCGCTTCATTCACGAAAAATATCCGTTCATGGCACAGCTCACCACCGCGCCGGACGGCAATATCTACTGGTACACCAGCGTTCAGGCACAGACCTACGAAGACAAGCCCGCCCCCACCTGCCGCGTCATCAACATCCGCAAGGACTGGTTGGAGAAGCTTGGCCTGGAAGCGCCTGAAACCGCCGAGGAGTTCATCTCTGTGATGAAAGCGTTTCAGGAAAACGACATGAACGGCAACGGCGCGGCGGACGAGATCGTCACCGTGGATACCTCCGGAGATTTCTTCATGACGGGCATCGCCCAGTGGTTCGGCGTAGGCAATTACCTCACTTCTGTGGACGTAAAAAACAACAAGATCGTCTCGCCCTGGTACCAGGAC
The DNA here is from genome assembly GCF_017421385.1 of Ruthenibacterium sp. Classification (NCBI taxonomy): domain Bacteria; kingdom Bacillati; phylum Bacillota; class Clostridia; order Eubacteriales; family Oscillospiraceae; genus Ruthenibacterium; species Ruthenibacterium sp. Next base: position 5,566 of record NZ_JAFOIN010000006.1, read on the forward strand.
GGCATCAAAGACTACTTGAAGTATATGAACCGCCTTGTGGAGGAGGGCCTGATGGACCCGGACCTCATCGGCGCCACCTACGAGCAGACGAGCCAGCGCATGGCCGAAAACAAAGTGGGCGCCACGTTCGATTACTGCATGCAGATGTGGCTGGAGCCTTCCGTCAACGCTGAAAACGTTGAATTTTTGCCCATTGCGAACCTGGAGACCGGGTACGAGCCGTACATTGTCATTGAGCCGTCGTTCTTCTCCTGGCAGAAATGGGCCGTTACGAAAGACTGCAAGGATCCCGAGGCCGTAGCCGCGCTGCTGGACGTGCTGTATTCCGACCGGTATGAAGAGCTGTCCGCCTGGGGCATCGAGGGCGAAACGTACGAGGTCGTGGACGGCCGGCGCCAGCTCATGGAGGGCATCGGCGGCGCGTACTGGGAGCAGAACGCGAAGGACCGCAAAACCCCCGGCGGCTCGCTGTGGAGCGGCTGCGTATTCCCCACCGTTTCCCTGTACACAATGGAATCCCAGTTCACCTCCCGCCCCGAGCACAAAAACGAATTTCAAAAGAGCGTGGTCTTCCAGGACGCGGTTTATCCGGATGCCAAATACTGCTACATGGCCATTGCCACCGATGAGCAGAACGCGCGCAAGGCTGCTCTGACGACCGACCTTTCCACCTATTCCAGCGAGCTTGTGACCGATTTCATCCTGGGACGCGCCAGCTTTGACGATTGGGACCAGTATATTGCCCAGATGCAGGAGTTGGGGCTGGACGAGCTGATCGAGATCGAACAGTCTCAGTATGACAAATTCCTGGAGCTTTCCAAATAGACCGCTTCGCACGCTGACGCGGCATGCTGTGGAGGCCGATGCGCGCATCGGTCTCCCTATTTTTTACAAATCCCGCATCAAACAGAAAAGGTGGTACTCTTATGGAATATATTCTGCGCGTTGCCGTGCACGAGGATGCGTGGCGGCGCCAGCTCGGCGAGCTGCTGGAGCTTTGCGCCCGCACGCCCATCCGCGAGGTGATGCTGATGGAGGAATCGCATCAGCTCCTCACCTCCCCGTTCCCACGGAAAAAGCACGAGCGCATGGCTGCTGTCTACGCCCGTATGGCCGAAGCGTTTGCCGCGGCGGGCGTGCGGTACAGCGTAAACCTCGTCACCTGCGCGGGGCACGGCGACAACCGTGTGCCCGCCCGCCTTGCGCTTCCCTTCCAGCGCTTTGTGGGGGAGGACCTTGCGCCCGCGCACGCAGTATACTGCATCGCCGATGAGGCGTGGGTGGAATATACGGCGCAGATCAGCGCCCTGTACGCGGCCACCCGGCCCGCGCGGCTGATGCTGGACGACGATTTCCGCTCGCTGAACCACACGGCTTCATACGGCTGCTTTTGCGAAACCCACGCCCGCCTTGTTTCCCGGGAGCTTGGGTACGACGTCACGCCCCTCCGTCTGCGGGACGCGGCCTGCGGCCTCGGCCCCGACGCCGGAGAGGTAAAAGCCGCGTGGATGCGGGTGAACTTTGCCGCCCAGCTGCGGGCCGCAAAAGCGGTGGAGCGGGCTGTGCACGCCGTCTCGCCCGAGACGCAGGTGGGGCTGATGAATTCCGGCGAGCCGGCGCATTCGGTGCAGGGGCGCGACATGGACGCGCTGCTCCGCGCCTTTTCCGGGGGCGGGCAATGCCTTTCCCGCCCGCTGGGCGGCGCATACAGCGACGCGCTGCACACCGGCGCCGTGGAAATGCTTACGGGCATGTCTCTGAGCATGGCCGCTGTACACAGCAGTACCTTCTGGGCCAGCGAGGTGGAAAACTACCCCAATACGCCTTACACAAAAAGCGCTGCCGTCACGCAGCTGCAGATGCAGCTCCACGCGCTTGCGGGCGCGGACGGCCTGACGCTGAACCTGCACGATTACCTTGCCACACCGCTGCCGCTGCAGCGCGAATACGCGGAGATGGTGTGCAAAGCAGCGCCTGCGGTGGAGGCCGTTCAGCAGCTGCGCAGGGGCAAGACGATGCGCGGCGTGGGCCTGCCCTGGCGCGGGGACGCGGCGCTGCACCGCCAAAACCGTGCGCACACCCCCGACGGCATGCTGCCCGCCCGGCCGCTGGACGCGGTGCTTCCGCTGCTGGGCGTTCCCGTACAGTTCACGCCCGCCGCCACCAACGTTCTGCTGGGCGACGACGTGCTGTGCTATAAGAAAGCGGAGCTGGAAGCCTTCCTGCGCGGAGGACTGATGGTGGACAACATCGCCGCCGAACACCTGTGCGCCATGGGCTTCGCACCGCTGCTGGGCTGCGCGCCGGACGGCCGCATCGAGGGGCCCTGCGTGGAACAGATCTCCTCCGCAGAATATGCCCGCCAGTGGGCGGGCACGCTGCTGTGCACCGATTGGGAGGCCGTGCGCCGGGAGGGCGCGTGGATCACACGCTTCGCGGCGGCGGCCGGCGCGCAGGAGATCTGCCGCCTGCTGGATGAGGAAAAGCAATACCTCGCCCCCGCCCTCATCCGCTTTGAAAACGCATTGGGCGGCATTGTCTGCGTGCTGGCCGCGCCGGCCATGGCGATTTTCGGCATCCTGCCCCAGGCG
>NZ_JAFOIN010000091.1:0-22228 GCF_017421385.1 Ruthenibacterium sp.
CGCCGCAAAGCGGCTGCAACAAAACAACGCCATGCCGTTGTTTTGCGCGTTTCAACAGCCACAAAGCCCATGCGCGCCAGCGCATCCGGGCATGTCTGCACATGCCCGCGACCGCGCAGCGGTGGCTTTGAGACTATTATAGCATATTTATCAAAATTTAAAAGAGGATTTTGTACATAAGTTCTACAAATTTTTCTGAATTTTTCCTATGAATCTGCACCAATCGTGCTGTCCGGCTCCATGGCCTCCCCCTCATAGGGCACCATTTTCCCGATATCCGCCAGCATGCGCACCCGCAGCGTCAAGGTCACCGCACCGTCTGCTTCCTCAGCAGAGGGCGTTTCTTCCAGCAGCTCATAGTCGCCAAATTCCGCCCGGATGGCGTCCAGAATGCGTGAGCGCGCGATATCCTCCGCCAGCCCGGGCGTCAAATCAAAGGGCACGGCTGCGGCCTGCCGCACCTGCGTTTCCTCCACAAGCGCAGGCAGATGGAATCCGAAAGGGGCCGCCGGGCGGCGCAGCACGCGCTGGGACGCGTTTTCCGGCACATCAAGCTGTGCATAAAGCGAAAGTTCACCCCAGGGAAGGTACAGCTTGTAATAGCTTTTGCTCACGGCTTGGGGCAGTACAGGCTCCACATGCAGCGGCTGGGTATATACATAGCTTTTTTCCACCTCCGCCAGCACCTCGGCCTGAGCATGGGAATAAAGCGGACGTTCATACTGGCTCAGCGTCATACCGCTGACAAGCACCTGGCCCTGGGCCACATACTGGCCCGGCACCACGCGGGGATAGCCGTCCACCAGCTCCAGCCGCCGTATGATGCCGTCGCTCTTTGCCACTACGTTGGTGACCTCCGTGCCGATGGGCTCCGGCACCTTCTCCCGCTGTGTTTTTTCCACCACCAGACGGCCCTGCACAAAATTCAGCGCGACCCAGCCGTATTCTTCCGACCCCACAAACAGTTCGCCCGCCGCGCGCACCAGCTTCTCATTGTTTTGAAACGCACCTTCATAGATTCCCTTTTCAAACAGCTGCGCGCGGGCGGATGCTTCCTGCTCCGGCGTAAAATTGTAAAAGCAGATGTTCCAGATAAGGTTGCGGCACATGCACAGCAGCAGGACGCACAGCACAAGGCCCGCCAGTATCCCCCAACGGTGACGGTATGTGAACAGCGCGAAGTATGCGCCGTATTTCTCCCGCACGCGCAGGCGGCACCGGTTCCGGCGCGCATATTTGTGCATGCGCTTGTAATCCCGCAGAGGCACTGTGGCCAGATAGCCCGTTTGTGTGGGGCGGATATGTTCGACCGGGACGCCCGCGTTCACGCAGTCGTTTAAAAAGCGCTCGCCGCGCCCGCCTGTTACCTCAAAATTCACGCTTCCCATCGCGTACCGCGCCAACCTGTTCATCAACCGCCCTGCACTCCTCCGTAACCAAAATGGATGGAAAACACCTGCCCTCGCACCGTGATGAGCGTTTTTTGGTAAGTGTCCACCACCAGCTCGTTTCCTTCGATCGTAACGCTCAGCTCGCCCATGTCCAGCTTGAGTTTTTCGGCATCGTACTGCAGGATGCTCCGGCAGTTTTCGATTTCCAGCGCGCCGCCGCAATCCACATGCAGCACCGGCCGCCCGTACAGCACGGTCTGCACCGTCTGCGTTCCAAATCCCATCGCGCGGCGAAAGGAGTAGCGCTCGCCCGGTTTCTTTTTCCTGCGCATCAGCCGCCCTCCCTACTATTTGATTCCGGTTCAATCATATATATCAGGGTGGAGGGACGGTTTATGAATATTCTTAAAATAAAACGCGCTCTGGCCGAGCTTGTGTGGACTGGCGCGCTGTTGTTTGCCGCAGCCAGCGTGTTCCTTCGTCCGGGGGCGGCGGCGGGCGGCGTACTGCGCGGGCTGAGCGTATGCTACGAGACGGTCATCCCCGCGCTGTTTCCCTTTCTGGTGCTTTCCCGTCTGCTGCTGGAGAGCCGTGCCGCAAACGCGCTCGGCCTGCTGCTGCGGCCCTATACCCGTTTGCTTGGCCTGCACAGCACAAAGGCCCCCGCAGCCATGCTGTGCGGCGTGCTGGGGGGCTTTGCCGGCGGCGCAAAGGCGGTGGATGTTCTGTACCGCACAGGCGAGTTAACTGCCGCTGAGGCCGCGCTGCTGCTGGTATGTACCATTGGCTCCGGACCGGGGTTCGTCGTCAGCAGCGTAGGCGCGCTGATGTTGGGCAGCGCGGGCGCGGGCTGGCTGCTTTTAGGCGCACAGCTGGGGGCGTCACTTGTCTGCGGGCTGGCCGCCGCACTTTTTGTTCGCCTGCGCAAACGCGGCAGCATGGCGGGCCGTTTCCGGGCCGCCGTGGCCTGCGCAGCGCAAACGGGCAAAGGCATGCCCGCCGGCCGCTGTTCCGTCCCGCAAAAAACACAGCCGGACGCCGTTCCGTCTCACACGGGTTTTGTTCCCGCCGTACGGGACTCGGTCAACGCCATCGTGATGCTGTGCGGCTATGTAACGCTGTTCTCTTTTTTTGCCGCCATTGCTGTCCCCACAGGCGCAGATGCGTCCGTCCGCTTTTGGGCCACGCTGCCTCTGGAGGTCACCAGCGCGTGCCGCGCCGCCTGCGAGACTGCATCCGCCTGGCGCACACAGCTGTGCTGCGCCGCACTCAGTGTAATGGGCGCTTCCGTCTTTCTGCAGGTGCGTGCGCTGCTTGCCCCCCGTATACCGCTGCTGCCGCTGCTGCTGTCCCGTCTGCTGCATTTGCCGCTCTCGCTGCTGCTGTTCGGGCTTTTGGCAAAGCTGTTTCCCATGGCGTTGTCCGCGGGCGCTCAGTGGGACGCCAGCCCTCTTCTGGCCGTGCGCATGCCGCCGGATGTAATGCTGATATTATTCGCCATGGCCGCGCTGGCCTGCGGCGCCTTACCCGTGCCCCGGTATTTACGCCGCCGCTGAAAAGGGGTATAATCAATGCAGGCCGCACAAATGCGCCCCTTCCGCAGCGCGGCCAAGCTCCAGGAAAGGAATTCACTCCCATGTTTACAAAACCGCTGTTCGGCAGGGATATCCCCCCGGCCTGTGAATACTGTTCCCACGTGGTTCGTGCTGCCGATGGTTCGCTGCGCTGTACCCGGCGCGGCGCAGTGCAGCCTTTTGACCACTGCCGTGCCTTTTCTTATGACCCTCTGCGCCGCGTGCCGCGCCGCAGGCCACAGCTCCCCACCTTCAGCCCGGATGATTTTAAGCTGTAAGGACCGCTGCATTTTTACGCGTTTTCCGCACAACATGAAAACAGGCCCGCGCCTGTATCCCGCCCGGCGGCGTGAACCGTTCGGCAGGGTACAGGCGCGGGCCTTTCTGTTTTCAGCTTTCGTCATCTTCCCGCCAGCATCAGCCCGAAAGCCGCCAGCAGCGCGGCGCTGCACGCCCACACGGCGTGTACGCCCCAGGCGCCGGCCAGCACCGCGCCCGCCCAGGCTCCTGCACAGAACACGAGGATGACCGCACAGTACCGAAGCGCCGCACGGCCCGCCGTTTTGTCGCCGTGTGCCCAGGCGAACACATGCTCGCCTGCACTGCGCAAATTGCCCGTGCACATCGTTGTGGCATAAGGCAGGCCCCTCGTGCGCCGAAAACTGTTCACCTGCAGAGAGCAGATGAACGAAACCGTCACATTCACCACAGCGTCCGGCACGCTCCGCGGCACGAATCCCACCGCAAAAACCAGTATTGCCTCCGCCAGCAGCACCACGTGCTGCCAAGCGATATGCTGCGCGTTCGTCAGGCGCGCCTTGAGCCATTCCGTGACGATTACCCCTGCCAAAAACGCCGCTATGGGCAGAAGATAATAAAAGGCCCGCCCGTCCCGCCGGGCGGCGTACAGGGCCATCAGCACCATATTGCCTGTCTGCGCGTTGGCGAACACTCCTCCCCGCAGAAGATAGGTATATGCGTCCAGAAAGCCGCCGGTAAAAGCCAGGCACAGCCCCACACGCAGCATCTCGTGCGCCGGGGCGCGCTCCAATGTTTCGCCTTCACGCCGCAGAAATGCGGCAATGGCATGCAGCATACTGTTCCCCCCTCTCCGGCGGGCCGTGCCCGCCGCTTGCAGACATCATTATAGCACCTTCTTTCCAAAAGAAAAGCGCCTTGAATATGATATTGTTTTTCGCAAAGCTTACTTGACATTTTTTGCAACGCAAACTATACCAAAAGTGCAAAGCCCGCTATACAAAGGAGAGCATGTCCCATGAAGACGAAAATCCCGGAACTGCGCCGTGCGCGCAGGCTGTCGCAGGAGGAGCTTGCCCAGGCCGTGGGTGTGACGCGCCAGACCATTACCTCCATCGAGGTGGGCAAATACACCGCATCTCTGCCTCTTGCCCACAAGCTGGCGCGGTATTTTGGGCTTGCGATTGAGGATGTGTTCGACTTCAGCGACCTGGATGGGGAGGAATGAACGATGATGGAACAGATCACCCTGGAGCAGTTCCGGAGAACAGTGCGCATACGCCTTCGGCTGCTGCGCGTCTTTATCCTTCTGTGCGCCGCAGCGGTGTTCTGCGCGCACTTTTGGGGCCACCGGGGCGGTGTGCCGGGCGCTCGGTTTCCTTATTATGCCGACCTGCTCACCGGCGCGCTTTCCGCGCTGGGCATCTCCGCCGCTTTTATTTGCATCCGCCTTACAAAAATGCTTCGTGACGACGTGCTGCTGCATAAGATGTATACGAAGGCCACCGACGAGCGCGAAGCTCTTTTATGGCAGAAGGCCGGACGGCAGGCGTTCCAGGTCGTTGTGCCCGGGCTCGTGCTTGCGGCGCTGGCCGCGGGCTACTGGAGCGCCACGGTATGCATGACGCTGCTGGGCGCGGCTTTGTTCACGGCCGTCACCACCAAGGCGCTTCGGTTTTATTATATGCGAAAATTCTGAAAGGGGCGTCCGGCATGAACGGCATCGAGGATCGTGTCACTTCCCTGCTCGCCTGGGGCCTGCCCCTGGGCGCGCTGGCCTTCTGCGCCAGCCTTGTGCTGGCATGGTTCGGTGCGCCGGATGGATTCTGGCGCGGCTTTTGGGAGGGAGCGGCAGCTGTGCTCGTGGTTGCGGGGCTTGCCGCGCGGCTGTGGCGCAGCTTCCGCACGCGGGGAAAATAACACCAGCAAAACAGGCGGCCCGGAGCATTTTCCGGGCCGCCTGTTTTTTCGTTTCATCCTCTGCCGTCCGTTATTCCACGGCGAACTGGCTGTTGTACAGGTTTGCGTAAAAGCCCTGCTTCGCCAGCAGCTCGGCATGCGTTCCCTGTTCGATGATATGCCCGGCATTCATCACAAGGATACGGTCCGCAGACTGGATCGTGGACAGCCGGTGCGCCACCACAAAGCTGGTGCGTCCCTGCATCAGCTTTTCAAACGCCTGCTGCACCAGCATTTCGGTGCGGGTGTCGATGCTGGATGTTGCTTCGTCCAGTATGAGCATCTGCGGCTGGCACAGCATGATACGCGCGATGCACAAAAGCTGCTTCTGCCCCGCCGAAAGGTTTCCGCCGCCCGGTGCAATGACGGTATCATATCCCTGCGGCAGACGCTTGATAAAGCCGTGGGCATAAGCGGCTTTCGCCGCGGCCTTTACCTCCTCGTCCGTGGCGTCCGGCTTGCCGTAGGCGATATTCTCGCGCACGGTAGCGCATTTGAGCCAGGTCTCCTGCAGCACCATGCCGTACATGCCCCGCAGCGCACTGCGCCGCAGTTTGGCAATGCTGTTCCCGTCCACGGCGATCTCACCCCGGTCCACCTCGTAAAAGCGCATGAGCAGGTTGATGAGCGTCGTCTTGCCGCATCCCGTCGGCCCCACGATGGCGATGCGCTGGCCCGGCATCACATCCAGGTTAAAATCCTCAATGAGCGGCACCGCCGGAACATAGGCAAAGTCCACATGGCTGGCCGTCACACGGCCCCCGCAGGCCGTGGGGGCAAGGGCGTCCGGCGCATCCGGGCGTTCGGTCGGCTCGTCGATAACGGCGAACAGGCGCTCGGCGCTGGCCACAGCCGTCTGAAGCTGCGTCAGCACGCCCGTCACCTCGTTGAAGGGCTTGGTGTACTGGTTCGCATACGTCAAAAAGCAGCTCAGCTGGCCCACCGTAATGGAACCTCCAATGGCCGAGATCGCGCCGATAACACCTACCGCCGCGTAGACGATGGCATTGACAAAACGCGTGCCCGGATTCGTCACAGAAGAATAAAACACGCTTTTCAGGCCCGTGTCGTACAGCTCATCGCTGATGGCGTCGAACTGTGCGAAACAGCGGTCCTCGTAGCCAAAGGCCTTTACGACGCTCTGCCCGGCAACCATCTCGTTGACAAAACCCGACAGACGGCCCTGCGCAGCGCTCTGCGCCTTGAAAAAGCCTGTTGTGCGCCTGGCAACGAAGCCCGCAAAAGCAATGGACACCGGCGTCACCAAAACCACGACCAGCGCGATGACAGGATTCAGCACAGCCATCACCACAAGCGTGCCCAGAATGGTAGCCACTCCCGGCAAAAGCTGTGTCAGGCCCTGCAGAAGCCCCTCGGCTACAAGATCCGCATCGTTGACCATTCGGCTGATGATGTCGCCGTGCGTGTGGCCGTCGATGTACTTCAGCGGCGTGCGGTTCAGCACGCGGAATGCTTCGCCGCGCATATCATTGGACGCCCTGCTGGAAATCTTGCGGGTGCAGACATTCATTACCCACTGGCTGGCTGCGGCCAGCAGCACCGAAATTCCCAGCAGCGCCAGATAGTACAGTACGCCGCGCAGGTCCACCTGCCCCGGGCCGAGTATGTTGTCGATGGCGCGCCCTGTGAACACCGGCCCAAGCAGGGTAAAAAGCACATACAGCAGCGCGCTGGCGCAAGATGCCGCAAACGCCGCGCGGTAGGGCCGCACGTAGGTGAGGATGCGTTTAACGGTTCTCCGTTTCATACGCCCACCTCCTCTGTTACAATGCCCTGCGAACGGCAAATTTCTCGGTAAACCCCGCAGCTTTCCAAAAGCGCCTCATGGGTGCCGAAACCGCACTGCCGCCCGTCGTCCAGCACAAGGATGCGGTCCGCGTTTTTGATGGTGGACGCCCGCTGAGAGATCATCACGACCGTCATATTTTCCGTCTGCGCCCGCAGCGCGCGGCGCAGCGCCGCATCGGTGGCGTAGTCCAGAGCCGAGGCGGAATCATCCAAAACCAGGATATCCGGCTGCTTCGCCAACGCCCGCGCGATGGTCAGGCGCTGCTTCTGGCCGCCGGAGAGGTTTTTGCCGCCTTCCTCTACGGGAGTATCCAGGCCGTCGGGCTTGCCGCGTACAAAATCGTCGCCCTGGGCCACCTCCAGAGCCTTCCACAGCGCGCTGTCCGGCGCGTTTTCCGCGCCCAGCTGCAAATTGCTGCGCACCGTGCCGCTGAACAGCTGCGCCGCCTGCGGCACAAGACCGATCTTGGCGTGCAGCCGCCGGGAGGTATATTCCCGCACATCCGTGCCGTCCACGCGCACCGCGCCGCCCGTCACGTCGTAGTCCCGCGTCAGCAGGCGCACCAAAGTTGTTTTGCCGCAGCCCGTGCCGCCGATGATTCCCAGCGTCTGGCCCGGCTGTACGGAAAAGCTGACGCCCTCCACGGCGTCCTCGCCCGCGTCCGGATAAGCGAAACGCACGCTTTCAAATTCAATGCGCGGCGCACCGGGCTTCTCCGCGGCGCTTTGGCGCGGCTCCGGCATAGAGCTTTCCTGTGCCAGCACTTCGCTTACGCGCTTCGCGCTGGCCAGCGCCTTCGTGAGGATAACGATGATGTTCGCCAGAACGATGAGCGCCAGCAGCGTCTGCGTCATATAGTTCACCATGGCGATGATCTGGCCCTGCTCGATGCCTCCGTCCTGCGCAAACAGGCCCCCGAACCAGACGATGGCCACAATGGCAAGGTTTGCGATAACCGAAGTGATGGGGTTGAGCGCCGCCGAGAGCTTGCCCACGCGGATGGTAATGTCGGACAGCGTGTCTCCCGCCTGCTGGAACTGTTCAATCTCGCTGTCCTGCTTTGAAAAGGCACGAATGACCCGCGCTCCCTCCAGGTTTTCACCCGCAAGGCGGGAGATAACGTCCTGCTGGCGCTGGATACGGGTGTATTCAGGCAGGCTGCGGCTCATAACGCGGTACAGCACGAACACGATGAGCGGTGTAGAAAGCAGAAACACCAGCGCGATCTTCCAGTTGATGGTAAAGGCCATCACAATGGAGCCGACGGTAAGGAACGGCGCGCGGATGGCCAGGCGGATAAACATGTTCACACCCGTCTGCACCTGATTCACGTCGCTGGTGAGGCGCGTAATGAGCGAGTTCGTGCCCACAGAGCCATACTCGGCCTGGGACAGGCTGAACACATGGCGGAACAGGTCTTTGCGCAGGCTGCGGCCGAAGCCCTGTGCGCACACAGCCGCAAAATACTGGCACGTCAGCGCGCAGGCAAGGCCCACCGCACCCAGCCCAAGCATAAACAGGCCGTGCGCAACGACGTATTTCACGTCGCCGTTTTTAATGCCCACGTCGATGATATTTGCCATCAGCAGCGGCACAAACAGTTCCAGAACGGCCTCCGTCAGCTTGAACAAAGGCCCCAGAACGAGCTGCCTGCGGTAACCGTCAAAATAGCGGAACAGTGCTTTCAAACTTTCACATCCCTTTTCTCAGAAGCGGTTTTCATTCATAGTTATTTTATCACAGCATTGCCCATTTTCAAGAAATGGATATTCTTTTTTCCAAAATTGAGGAATCAGGCCCTTCTGCCGCGTTACAAGAACGACGTATTTTTCAGGCATACCGCAATGCACGGCGCCCCGCAGGGCGGAAAGGAGAGCGACAGATGTATAAAATACTGCTTGTGGAGGACGACCCCACCATTACCGAGGTGCTGGAGCGCCAGCTTGCAAAATGGGGCTATGAAGCATCTCATGTAACAGATTTCCAACACGTTCTGGAAACGTTTGTTCAGCAAGCGCCCCACCTTGTTCTGCTGGACATTTCGCTTCCCTTTTACGACGGCTATCACTGGTGCGGCGAGATCCGCAAAATCAGTAAAACGCCCGTGCTGTTCATCTCCTCCGCCAGCGACAACATGAACCTTGTGATGGCGCTGAACATGGGCGGGGACGATTTCCTGGCCAAGCCCTTTGACCTGAACGTGGCCATTGCCAAAATCGAGGCGCTTCTGCGCCGCACATACGATTTCGGCGCCGGTGTAAACGCACTGGCCTGCCGCGGTGCGGTGCTGGATCTAAAAGACGCCTCGCTGCACTACAACGGCCAAAAGCTGGAGCTGACGAAAAACGAGTTCCGCATTTTGCAGCTTCTGTTCGAGCGCCGGGGCCGCACGGTTCCCAGGGAGGACATCATGCAGGCCTTGTGGGAAAGCGACAGCTTCATCGACGACAATACCCTCACGGTTAACGTGGCGCGCCTGCGTGCCCATCTGGCGGAAATCGGCCTGGAGGGGTTCATCCGCACACAGAAGGGCCTGGGTTACCTGGTGGATGAGACATGACGGGCGCACGGGAGCTTCTGCCTGTATTTTTCAGCTACTGCCGCCGCATGCTCCGGGCGTTCCTGCTGGTGGCGCTGGGCGGCGCCACGCTGTTCGTGGTGACCATTCTGTACCGCGCGCCGCTGGAGCTGCCCCTATACACATGCTGCCTTGTAGGCGCTGTGGGAGCCGTGTTCTTCTTTTCCGGCTTTGCCCGGTATTACCGCCGGCATGCCGCGCTGCGCATGCTGCGTGCCCAGTGCGCCACCAAGCTGGCGGCGCTGCCTGCACCCCGGGATATTTTGGAGAAAGACTATGGCGATATCATTGCCGCTCTGGAGCGCAACCGTCTTTCTGCCGCGGCGGACGCCGCCCACCGCGAAGCCGATGCGACGGAATATTATACGCTTTGGTCCCACCAGATCAAAACCCCGCTGGCGGCCATGCGCCTTCTGCTGCAGGAAAGCCCGGATATCCCTGGCCGCAGCGCCTTTGCCCAGGAGCTGTTCAAGGCCGAACAGTATGTGGACATGGTGCTGGGCTATCTGCGCATCGGTTCTATCCATGCCGATCTCTCGCCACAGGAGGTCCCTTTGGAGGTCCTTGTGCGGGAGAGCGTAAAAAAGGTGTCCACTCTGTTCATCCATCAGAAAAGCACAACGCTGCAGATCAGCTCCCTGCCGGGCACGGTCCTCACGGATAAAAAATGGTTCTCCTTTGTGCTGGAACAGATCCTTACCAACGCGGCCAAGTACACGCCGCGCGGCACGGTGCGTGTGTATCTGGCCAAGGACTCGCCCGATACGCTGGTCGTCGAGGACACGGGCCTTGGCATCCGCGCAGAGGATCTGCCCCGTATTTTCGAGCGCGGCTTTACCGGCTACAACGGGCGCGGCGGCCAGCGCAGTACAGGGCTGGGCCTGTATCTGTGCCATGAGGTGCTGCAAAAGCTGGGGCACACGATCTCCATCCGCTCCGAGCCGGGAAAAGGGACGGCGGTGTGCATCTGCTTTGCCCGCGGCACGCTGGTGGTGGAGTAATCGCTTCGGCGCACGGCAGGCGTTCAGCGTCTGGCGCGCGCCGTTTTTGTCTGCTGCCGCAGGTGCGTTCCTTACGGTTTTGTAAGCCGGAACGCGCCAATCGTAAGCGTATGTTATGGCAGGCGTGGCGGACAGGATACTATAATGAAAGCACACCGGAGATCCGGAACGGCGCGGGCGGACATCCGGCGCTATTTTTTGAGGAGGCTGCTTTATGCCATTGCTTGAAGTTGAACACTTACAAAAGGTATATACCGCGCGCTTCGGCGCAGTACAGGTAGAGGCCCTGCGGGACGTGAATTTCACCGTGGAGGAGGGCGAATACGTCGCCATCATGGGCGAGAGCGGCAGCGGGAAAACCACTCTGCTGAACATCCTTGCCGCGCTGGACAAGCCCACCAGCGGCGCGGTGCGCCTTTCGGGCGGGGATATCACAAAAATCAAGGACAGCAAAATGTCCCAGTTCCGGCGTGAGCATCTGGGCTTCGTGTTCCAGGATTTCAACCTGCTGGATACGTTCAGCCTGCGGGACAATATCTTTCTTCCGCTTGTGCTCTCGCACAAGGGCCACGCTGAAATGGCCGCCCGCCTTGCGCCCATCGCGCGGCAGCTCGGCATTGAAGCTCTGCTGGACAAGTACCCTTACGAAGTCTCCGGCGGGCAGAAACAGCGCGCAGCCGTGGCCCGCGCGCTTATCACAAAGCCGGAAATTGTGCTGGCGGACGAGCCTACAGGCGCGCTGGATTCCAAGGCGACCACAAAGCTGCTGCGCATGTTCGGCGAGATCAACCGCGGCGGCCAGACCATATTGATGGTGACGCACTCCACGCGGGCGGCCAGCCATGCGGGCCGTGTGCTGTTCATCAAGGACGGCGTGGTGTTCCATCAGCTTTACCGCGGCAATATGACAAGCGACGAGATGTTCGCCAAGATCGGCGATACGCTCACCATGCTGACGACGGGAGGGGCGGACCGTGGCTAACGCGCTTTACCCCAAACTGGCGCTGACGAACCTTGGCAAAAACAAAAGCACCTACTTTCCCTATATGCTCACCAGTATCGTATGCATCATGACGTACTATATCATGCAGTCCATCGCCATGAACGAGGGGCTGATGGAGGTGCCCGGCGCCGCCATCGCCATGACCATCTTTTTTCTGGGCACGGGCATTATTGCTGTTTTCTGCATTGCGCTGATGTTCTACACCAACAGCTTTCTCATCAAGCGGCGCAAAAAGGAACTCGGCCTTTACTGTGTACTGGGCATGGAAAAGCGGCACGTTGCGCTGGTTTTGTTTTTTGAAACGCTGTTCACCGCAATTGCGTGTCTGGCGCTGGGACTTGTGTTCGGCGTATTATTCTCAAAGCTGCTGTTCATGGCGCTGCTGTATCTGCTGGATTTCGCAACGCCGCTGGCGTTCTCCGTCTCGGTGCCGTCACTCATCACCACTGTGGTGCTGTTCGCGTGCATCTACGGCGCGACACTGCTGTACAACATGGTGCACATCCGCCTTGCCAACCCGGTGGAGCTGCTCCACGGCGGGCAGAAAGGCGAAAAAGAGCCAAAAACCTCCTGGCTTCTCACCTTTGCGGGCCTGGCCGCGCTGGCAGGCGGCTATTTTATCGCCGTATATTTCAAAAGCCCGCTGAATGCGCTTTTGCTGTTTTTTGTCGCTGTATTCCTTGTCATTCTGGGTACGTTCTGCCTGTTCACCGCCGGCAGCATCGCGCTGCTGAAAGCCTTGCGGCGCCGCAGGAATTTCTATTACAGGCCCAACAACTTCATTGCCGTCTCCGGCATGATGTACCGCATGAAGCAGAACGCCGCCGGCCTTGCGGCCATCTGCATCCTTTCTACGATGGTGCTCGTCACGATCTCTACTACCGTAAGCCTGTACATGGGGCGCAATGACATGGTGACAAGCATGTACCCCAGAGAAATTTGCAGCAATTCTACCGCAGCGGAAAATGCGCCGGCGGTTCAGGATGCTTTTGCACAAAGCACCCGGGCGCTGGGCCTGGAAATCAAAAATCCCATCGCCGGCCGCAGCCGTAGCCTTAATGTAATTTCTGTCGACGGTTCCTACGAAGACGCGCCTGCTTCGGTGAGTTCCGGGGAGGTTGTTGCGGTCTCACTTGTCCCTCTTTCAGACTATAATTCTACTTTCGGCACAAACTTCCAGCTCGCTTCCGGCGAAGCCCTTGCCTATCCCACGGGAAACTTTGTGCTTTCGGATACCGTTACTCTCGGCGGGCAGGCTGTTCATATCGCACAGCGGCTGGACGAGAGCCCTTATATCGGCTCCGGCAACTACACCGCCATAACCGGCCTTATCCTCGTTGTTCCGGATGAAGAAGCCACTTCCCTGTACCGTGCCATGGGCGGAACGCAGGAACAGTTCGCTTACAGCGCCGCCTTCGACGTGGACGCCACGCCGGAGCAGATCGCCGCATTGCAGGAGGATCTATGGACGCGGCTTAACGGTATCTGCGGCATTTATGCCCGCTCCGAGCTATATACCGAGTGGAACGCCATGTACGGCAGCTTCCTGTTCCTTGGCATCTTCCTGGGGTGCCTGTTCCTGATGGCCACGGTGCTGATCATCTACTACAAACAAATCAGCGAGGGCTATGAGGATCACGACCGGTTCCGCATCATGCAGCAGGTGGGCATGAGCCGGAAAGAGGTCAAACGCGCCATCAACAAACAGATATTGCTGGTGTTTTTCCTGCCGCTGCTCATGGCTGCGCTGCATATGGTGTTCGCCTTTGAGATCATCTGCAACATGCTTCTTGTGTTCGGAATGGTGAACCGGCTTTTGTTCTTCGGCTGCACGGCCGTCACATTTCTCATTTTCGCCGCCGCGTATGTGGTGGTATACCGCATTACCGCGCGTACCTATTACCGCCTTGTGGAGGCGTGACGCCTCTTTGCTCCACTTCAAAACGAAAGGATGAAGCCCTCTATGAAAACCTTTGGAAAATGCATCCTCGCCCTGCTGGGCGTTGCCGTCCTGCTGTTCTGCATCGGCAAAATGAAAGCGCCCGACGAAGCGCTCGCCTACCGGGAGCGCCGTCCGGATTAACGCCCGGAGCGGCAGCCGCAAAAAGCGCCCCGCACATCGGTCCGGTGTCCGTCCGGCCGTGCGCGGGGCGCTTTTGGGTCACTTGTGGTATTTTCCGCCGTGGTTGATGGAAAACGCGCGGTAAAGCTGCTCCAGCAGCATCACCCGCGCAAGCTGGTGCGGGAATGTCATTTTGCTCATGGAAAGCCGCAGAGACGCCGTCTGCTTTACGCTGTCCGCAAGCCCGTGGGACGAGCCGATCACGAACGCCACGTCCCCCGCGCCGCTGCCCGCGCGCTCGTCCAGATACGCGGCCAGCTCCTCGCTGGTTTTTTGTTTTCCTTCGACGCACAGCGCCGCCAGGCCGCTGCCCTTGGGCACGGCAGCCAGAATGGCGCGCGCCTCTTTTTCCAGCGCCTTGCCGATGACGGCGGGCGAAGCGTTTTTTTCCGCAATGGGCTCCTCCGGCAGCTCCACGATGTTCAGCCTGCAATAGGCTGAAAGACGCTTTGCATATTCGGCGGCGGCCTTTGCGTAATAATCCGCGTTCAGCTTCCCCAGCGCGATGAGCGTAATGGTCTGCACAATGCTTCCCTCCTGTTATCCGGCGGCCGCCGCACGGCGCGCCTAAAATTCAATGATGGGCGATACCTCGTGGCGGCGCGCCGCATTCACAACGCAGTCCCGCCCCGGCACAACGCCCGCGCCCAGCAGCGCGGCGCGCACGCTTTCCAGCGCAAGCTCCGGGGTATTGTTCTCCTGGCTGATATGGCACAGCGCGAACCTTTCACATCCGTTCTCCAGCAGACGCACCAGCGTGGCCGCGTTCTCCTCATTGCACAGATGCCCGCGCTGGGACGCAATGCGCGTTTTCAGATAATATGGATACGGCCCCGTCATGAGCATATTATAATCATAATTGGCTTCCAGCGCCACCACATCCGCCAGCAAGAGGTTCGCCAGCACCTCGTCGCTCACATAGCCAAGGTCTGTTGCGACGCCTGCCACCCGGCCCAAAGGCGTGGTGATGCGGTAACCCCGGCAGGCCACAGAGTCGTGGCTCGTTTCAAAGCTCTGCACCGCAAAACCGCACACGTCCTCGGTGCGGCCGTCGATGTCTATCAATTCCGCGCCCGGCGGCACAAGGCCCCGGCAAGCCAGATAATCCAGCGTGGCCGCGCTGCCGTACACCGGCACAGGGTGATATTTTAAAAAGATGGCAAGACCGCTCACATGGTCCGAATGCTCGTGGGTGACAAGGATGCCGCCCAGGTCCGCCAGCGGCAGCCCCAACCCTTTCAGC
Source organism: Ruthenibacterium sp. (assembly GCF_017421385.1). Lineage (NCBI taxonomy): Bacteria > Bacillati > Bacillota > Clostridia > Eubacteriales > Oscillospiraceae > Ruthenibacterium > Ruthenibacterium sp. The sequence goes on from NZ_JAFOIN010000091.1 coordinate 14,940, forward strand.
GCGTTCTGCGTCATGCGGCAGCTCTTGCCCATATCCACCAGTAAGTAACGGCCGTTTTCCTCCACCAGGGCGCTATTGCCCGAGGAACCGGAATACAGCGTGGTAAAACGCGCCATGCGCAGCCTCCCTTTTAACATTCAAAAACGGAAGGAGCCGAAACGCTCCTTCCGTTCTGCTTTTTGTAAGCTTACAGCGCAGCCTGCCGCAGCACGCCCGCGGGCTTTTCCACCCGCTTGATGTCCGCGCCGAGCCCCCGCAGCTTTTCCACGATATCCTCGTAGCCGCGTTCGATGTGGCAGATCTCGTCCACTTCGGAAACGCCGTCCGCCGCCAGCGCCGCAACCACGAGTGCCGCGCCCGCGCGCAGGTCCGCCGCGCGCATGGGGGCCGGCAGCAGCTCCTGCACGCCCTCAATCACAGCCACGCGCCCGTCCACCTGGATGTTCGCGCCCATACGGGTCAGCTCATCCACATAACGAAAACGGTTTTCCCAAATCCCTTCGGTGATGATGGACGTCCCCTTTGCCAATGTGAGCAGCACGGTCATCAGCGGCTGCATATCGGTGGGGAAACCGGGATGCGGCATTGTTTTGATATTCAGCGGCTCCAGGTCGCCCGTGCGGTACACCCGCAGGGAATCGTCGAACTCCTCAATGGTGGCGCCCGCCTTTTCCAGCTTGCTGGTGATAGGTTCCAGATGCTTGGGGATGACATTTTTGATGAGTACGTTGCCGCCTGTAATCGTGGCGGCAACCATGTAACTACCCGCCTCGATCTGGTCCGGGATGATGGAATAGGTGCAGCCGTGCATCTGCTTGACGCCTCGGATCTTGATGACGTCGGTGCCCGCGCCGCGCACGTCCGCGCCCATCATATTCAAAAAGTTGGCAACGTCAACAATGTGGGGCTCTTTGGCCACGTTTTCCAGCACGGTCTGGCCCTCGGCCATCACAGCCGCCAGCATGGCGTTGATGGTGGCGCCCACCGAAACGGTATCGAAAAACACGTCCTCGCCGCGCAGGCTGTCGGACTCCACACTGATCATACCGTATTCCACCGAGTCCTTCGCGCCGAGGGCTACAAACGCCTTGAGGTGCTGGTCGATGGGGCGCGGGCCGAGATTACAGCCGCCGGGCATGGCCACGGTGGCTTTGCCGAAACGGCCCAGCAGCGCGCCCAGAAAATAATAAGAGGCGCGCATCTGGCGCGAAAGCTCGTTGGGCACACTGGTGGCGGTGATATGGGCGGTGTCAATCTCCAGCGTGTGCTTGTTGATGACGCGCACATGCGCGCCCATGGCGCTGAGGATGTCCACAGAGGCACTGACGTCGCTGATATTGGGCAGGTTCTCGATCACACATTTACCGCCTGCAAGAATGGTGGCCGGCAGGATGGCGACCGCCGCATTTTTCGCGCCGCTGATCTCGACTTCGCCCACCAGCGGTTTACCGCCGTGAATGACAAACTTTTCCAATAGACGTACTCTCCTTTGAGCGTTCTTTATAGGATCGGGCCGAAAGGCCGCGCATAGAGCGCATGGTAACTCTTTTAGTATACACTAATTTTGCACAGATTAAAAGCATAAATGCATATTCGACAGGATTTGGCACAAATTAACTGAACGTGCGGAAAGGCTCTGTCACAACCGCACTTATTATATCCATTTGCCAGGCTTTTTGCAACAAAAACGGCATGATTCGTCAATTTTTTGTCACCAATGTAAAGGCCGGGCGCTGTACGCCCGGCCTTGTGTGTTCACGAACGGCACTCGGTCAATTCTCCGCGCGCCTACGCCGCCTAAGCGGGGAAGCACGCCGGTGAATTGCGTGGTGTATCCTTAAGGCATGACATACCTTCGGGTATCTGTCCACTGGCCATTCACCTGGATCTCAAAATGGCAGTGGTTGCCCGTAGAATACCCTGTGGAACCCACGCGTGCGATAGGCTGGCCCTTCACTACATATTCACCCTGCTGCACCAGAAGCTCGGAGCAGTGCGCATACACAGTGGCGAAGCCGTTGCCATGGTCGACCTTGACAAATTTTCCGTACGTCCACCATGCCGTGCCGCGCGCGTCTGTCGCAACTTCCACCACGCCGTTATCCGCCGCAACAATGGTCGTACCGTAACGCGCCGTGATATCCGCCCCGCGGTGATAGCGTGAGGCCCAGCGGCTGATGCCCTTATAATCTGGTACCGGCCAGGTGAATTCACCTGTCGCCGGGTCTCCCGCAGTGCCGCCGTAGGGGTTATACGTGCCGTACCGCGTGATCTGCGGCACCGCCTCCACCAGCACGGTCGGCTCACGCGTCTGAATGCGCTGTACCTCCTGGCCGTCGATATAAACGACGTCCTCGTTTACTTCCTCCAGGCCCGGTGAAGCCTCCTGCTCCACCACTTCGCGGCCCCACTCCAGCTCGAGGTCATTGATGACCTGCGGCTCGGCCGCAGTTTCAACGGTGCGGGTCACATTCTGCACCGCCTGCACGCCCAGCATATCCCAGCCCACCAGGATATTGCCGTCGGAAAGCTCCACGGGAGCCGTTCCGTGCAGGCGCGCCAGCAGATCGTCCAGTGTGACAATGGTGCTGGTGAAATACAGGCCTGGCTTAAGTTCCACATTTTGCTGGAACTCCACACGCCAGCTGTCGTCATTTTCATGTCCTTCGTAAAGAGGCTCTTTCAGAGCCTCCAGCGCCTGTGTCAACGCGGCGGAATCCGCCGTAACGCCGATGAACTCCGTATTGACATAGACGCCTGTCGCCTCGCGGAATTCAGCAGATGATGTCTCGATGATGCGGTCCGTCAGTTCGCCTTGGGAATACAGCGCCGCCTGATCCACAATGGTGAGCGTATATTCCGGGCGCGCTTTCCAGTCCTCGCCCGTGTCCACATTCTGGATGCGGTCCAGAATATCCGCGTGCGCCGCATCATAAACGCTTTCGTTGGCAATGAAGCCCACGAATTCGCCGCGGAATTCCACCCGCAGTGCAAAAGTAGAGGACAGAACACCGTCCACGGTAACGAGCAGCACGCCCAGCGCGGCCGCAGGCAGCAGATACGCCAGACCGCGCAGGAGCAGGTGCTTGTACGCCAAAACGCCGCGGAAGAAATAGGCAAGTCCTTTGCCCGCCGGCGAGCCGCCGGCCTCCCGTTCTTCACGCACTACCTGGCGGATGTTGCGCAGCCCGCTGCGCATCTGCCGCCAGGGGGCGCGCAGATCCTCCCATACAGCGGCAAAAAACGGCCGCAGAATATTGGCGCCCAGCGCCAGCATCCAGCACACGCCGTGCCAGAGCGCCAGTACGGCGGCGCGTGCGCCGCGGCCGAAGTTCAGCAGAAAATATTCCGAATGAAGGCCGACATAATAAAACAGGCGGCCGATCAAATGCAGGAAAGCGCGCACGGATATCTCGTCGTCCGGGATATACCTGCGCCAGCGTTTCCTTGCAGCCATACGCCCCCTCCTTTCCGGGTCTCCGTGGGGATATGCCAGCCGCGCAAAGCGCGGTGCAGAAACAGGCAAATGTCCGGTTCCATCTGCATCCCCGGCACAGGAGCGCCGGTCAGAGCGGGGGTCCGAACTTTATTATTATACACTATTTTGCCCACGATGCAAGTTTAATCCCTTTCCAGCGCGGCGACGCATACCTTTTTTCACATTTGTATCAACACACGGAAGGGGTCAAATGCCGAAATCTTCCGCCCGGATGCCGCACGCCGCCAGCAGCGCACGCATGTCTTCGGGCAGCGGCGCGTGCACTGTGTGCGCCGCATTCTCCCCCGGCAGGCCAAACGATACCGCGCCGCAGTGCAGCGCCGGGCGCGCCATGTGCTCCGGACATCCGCCGTACATGCCGTCGCCCGCCAGCGGATGCCCCCGGGACGCGAAATGCACACGGATCTGATGTGTGCGCCCCGTGACGGGCACCACCCGCAGCAGTGTGTGCCCTCCGCCCCGTGCCAGCACCCGGTATTCCGTGCGGCTGGGCCGCCCCCGGCCGCACACGCACCGCTGAATGATAGACCCGTGCGCCAGCGCAATGGGCGCGTCGATGGCGCCCTCCTCCCCGTCCACCAGCCCCTCGGCCACGGCATAGTACACTTTTTGCACCGCGGCGGCCAGCAGCGGCGCGGCATAGGCGTTCATCGCGCACAGCACAAGGCCGGAGGTTCCCCTGTCCAGCCGGTTCACCGGACGGAACACGGCCGCGCTGCCCCGCGCGGCCATCCGGCCGCGGAAAGCATTGGCCAGCGTGCCGTCCGCATACCCCCGGGTGGGGTGTACCGTTTGTCCCGCGGGCTTGTTCAGCACCATTGCATGGGCATCCTCATACAGGATATCCAGCGGCAGCGCCTGGGGCAGCACCTCCGTAGGAGGCTCCGGAGGCAGCGCAAAGGAAATCCGCTGGCCCGCTGAAAGGCGCATATCCGTGTGTACGGGCGCGCCGTCCCGGAAAAAGCCGTCCGAGGCCTTCACGCCCTTGGCCAGCGCTGCCGAAACACCGCGTTTGCGCAGAAAGTCCCGCAGCAGCATACCGTTTTCCTTTTGCTCCACCGTAAATTCCAGCGTCATGCGCTCCGCTCCTTTCCCATGGATGCCCCGCCGTCCCGGCAGGCAAAAAACAGGGGCCGCTCTGTGCGGCCCCTGCCCGGTTTTGTACGGTTGATGCTTAATACGCAATACCCTCGGCGAGCATGGCGTCGGCCACCTTGATAAAGCCCGCCACGTTGGCGCCCACCATCAGGTTTCCTTCCGCACCGCATGCCTTGGAGGCGTCATAAGCATTGTGGAAAATATTCTTCATGATATTCTGCAAACGCTCGTCCACTTCCTCGAATGTCCAGGACAGGCGCAGAGAGTTCTGGCTCATCTCCAGGCCGCTGGTGGCCACGCCGCCCGCGTTGGCGGCCTTGGCCGGGCCGTAGAGCATGCCGTTTTCCAGATACACGTTGATCGCCTCCGGCGTGGAGGGCATGTTCGCGCCCTCGCACACTACCTTGCAGCCATTTGCGGCAAGCAGCTTGGCGCTGGCCTCGTCGATCTCATTCTGCGTGGCGCAGGGCAGCGCGATATCGCAGGGGATGCTCCAGATGCCGCTGCAGCCTTCGTGATACTCGGCGGCGGGCACCGCCTTAACATACTCGGAGATGCGGGCACGGCGGGCCAGCTTGATCTCCTTCACCACATCCAGGTCGATGCCGTTTTTGTCGTAGACATAGCCCGTGGAATCGGACAAAGCCACGACCTTGCCGCCCAGCTGGGTAGCTTTCTCCGTGGCGTAGATGGCCACGTTGCCGCTGCCGGAGATCACCACCGTTTTGCCCTTAAAGCTGTCGTTTTTCATGCAGTTGAGGGCTTCCTCGGTAAAGTAACACAGGCCGTAGCCGGTGGCCTCCGGACGCACCAGGCTGCCGCCGTAGGAAAGGCCCTTGCCCGTCAGCACGCCCGTCACTTCGTTGCGCAGGCGTTTGTACTGGCCGAACATATAACCGATCTCCCGCGCGCCCACGCCGATGTCTCCGGCGGGCACGTCGGTAAACTGGCCGATATGCTTGGAAAGCTCCGTCATAAAGCTCTGGCAGAAACGCATGATCTCTGCGTCGGATCTGCCTTTCGGGTCAAAATCGCTGCCGCCCTTGCCGCCGCCCATGGGCAGGCCCGTAAGGCTGTTTTTGAACACCTGCTCAAAGCCCAGGAACTTAATGACGGACGCCGTGACGGAAGGATGCAGGCGCAGGCCGCCCTTGTACGGGCCGATGGCGGAGTTGAACTGCACGCGGTAGCCGCGGTTCACATGCACCTTGCCCGCGTCGTCCACCCAGGAAACACGGAACTGAATGAAGCGTTCCGGCTCCACCATACGCTCCAGAATGCCTTGCTGTTCCAATTCGGGATGCTTTTCCACATAAGCCTCCAGGCTCTCCAGCACCTCGCGCACAGCCTGCAAAAATTCGGTTTCGCCCGCGCTGCGCCCGCTTACTTCGTCATACACGCGCGCCAGATAATCGTTTTTAAACATAATCTTTCCCCTTTTCCTATTGCCCGCGCCCAAGGCGCGGATATTTATAAATTCCCATACATAAAATTATACCCATTAAATGGCATTTTTTCAAGAGAAAATTGCAGTTTGTGCGCCGGTGTTGCAAATGCTGCAAAATGTGTGCTATACTAAGATGCCCAAACGAGTAAAACATACGGCGGCGGGGCGTTTCACGCGCTCTGAGGAAAGTCCGGGCTCCACAAGGGAATGGTAACTGCTAACGGCAGCCGGGGGTGACCCCAGGGATAGTGCAACAGAAATAGACTACCCGCGTTTTGCGCGGGAAAAGGTGGAAAGGTGCGGTAAGAGCGCACCAGCGCGCTTGGTGACTTGCGCGGCTCTGTAAACCCTACCAGGAGCAACGCCCATATGGGAACTATGCGTGCCCTGCGCGTTCCCGGAGGCGGCTGGAGCTGCATGGCAACATGCAGTCGAGATAGATCGTCGTTTAATACAGAACCCGGCTTACGGTTTAGTCGTTTGGGCAAAAAAGCCCCCGCTGTTCGCAGCGGGGGCTTTTTTGCATCATGTCCCGGGCAGCGGCTCGGTGCCGAAATATTCACAAATGGCTTCGTAATACAGCCGGGCTGCGCGCCTGCAGCCGTCGTCCGTTCCCCAGGCCGCCACATCGGCCTCGCTGGTAACAAAGCACTGCTCCACCAGTACGGCGGGACAATCTGTTTTTTCCAAAAGGCCAAAGGTCTGCTCGGAGTAAACGGTGCTGTCGCTCTCCTCCACCACCTGCTTTTCGTAGCCGCTTTCATCGTCGCCCGCATAGTAGATGTAACGCACGCCCGCGTTGCCGCGCAGGCGCTGGCCCGCCGCGCCGAATTTATCGGCAATGAGATGCGCAAGGCGCAGCGAATCCTCATGATGGGTGCGCCCCGGCGGCTGCGGATAGCATTCCAGGCCATAGGAATCAGAGGAATAAGGGTCTGAATTGCCGTGCACGGAGAGCAGCAGCGAAGCGCCTGCGCTGTTTGCCGCGGCCGCGCGCTCGGTGTTTTTGGAAAATGTATCCGCCGCGTGGGTGCGCACGGGCGTATAATTCTCGTCCTGGGTGAGCCAACCCTCCAGATATCCGATCGTTGCTTCTGTGAGCTGGATCTCGTTGATAACGCCTTCCGCGCCGATGTCGGTGCCGCCGTGGCCCGCGTCGATGGCAATGGTATAGGGCGGGCCCTCATGGGGCGCCGCGGCCGTGGGTAGAGCCGCGCTCTGCCCGGCGGCGCCGCCCGCCGTCCC